>NZ_DAITZW010000018.1:0-35098 GCF_036847465.1 Thermovirga lienii
CCCTTTACCACACCTGACGCTACTGCTTTGTCCGCCGCGTGCTGAGCTGCCCCCGCAGGAACCGTCAGTATTATTATCTCTATGTTCTTTTCCTTCAAAACCTCTGGCATCTCATCGACATGGTAACAAGGGACTCCCTCTATGGTCTTTCCTACCTTTTCAGGATCGACATCAAAGGCCGCTTCTATCCCAAATTTTTCGCTTCTCAGTGACTTGTGCCCCAACAAGGCTTCCCCAAGCCTACCTACACCAACCAGACCAATCTTCCATACATTTGGGTGGGATAAAATCTGGCTCACGTGTTGGTGTAAGCGATCTACATGATATCCAACACCTCGTTTGCCTATTTCTCCAAAATAGGAGAGGTCCTTTCTAACCTGGCTGGCTTTCAAACCCAGCATCTCACCAATCTCCTGAGAGGAAACGACCCTACGGCCTTCCTCTTTCAACTGTGATAGAAGGCGATAGTACTGTACCAATCGCTCTATAGTCGGCTCCGCAACCTTCATCAACCTTCCTCCTTCCTTCGTCAACAAACCTGATCAGTTACACACCAGCTACGGGAATAAGCCTGGGCAACCTTATTGAAAGCGTCTATACCGCTGAAGCGATCATGTTCTCCCAATTCCTCTTCTATCCTCAATAGTTGATTGTACTTGGCCACACGATCCACCCTTGCAGGAGCTCCAGTCTTTATCTGTCCCGCTGAAAGGGCCACGGAGAGGTCACTGATGAACGTATCCTCCGTTTCCCCTGATCTGTGGGAGATTATGGAGGCGTATCCGCTTTTGGCAGCTTTTCTCACCACCTCGACAGTCTCGGTGACCGTTCCTATCTGGTTTAGTTTTATCAATATGGCGTTAGCCACGCCGCTTTTTATGCCTCTTTCCAACCTTTTCATGTTGGTGACAAAAAGATCATCCCCCACCAGCTGCAAGGTTTCTCCTAAGGCCTCAGTCAGGACCTTCCAGCCATCCCAGTCCTCCTCTGCCATTCCGTCCTCTATGGATATGATGGGGAAATCTTTCTTCAGTCCCTCATAATAAGAGACCATCTCCTCGGCCTTTAAAACCTTACCCTCGCCCTTCAGATGGTAAACGCCTTCACTGTAAAGTTCAGATGCTGCTACATCGAGGGCCAGCGCCACCTCTTCGCCAGGTTTGTATCCGGCAGCAGATATGGAATCCACCAAAACCTCCAGGGCCTGCCTATTGGAGGCAAGGTTGGGCGCGAACCCGCCCTCATCTCCTATGGCCGTAGAAAGCCCTCTCTCCTTCAGCACCCTTTTCAAGGTATGATAAATCTCCACTCCTGCTCTCAGGGCTTCGGAAAAGCAACAAGCCTTGAAGGGAACTATCATGAACTCCTGAATGTCCAGGTTGTTATCGGCGTGAGCACCGCCGTTTATGACGTTCATCATGGGAACCGGAAGGCTAAAGGGTCCTGCGCCTCCCAAAAAGGCCCATAAAGGAAGCCCCCTATCAAGGGCAGCAGCCCTAGCGACCGCCAGGGAAACGGATAGCATTGCGTTCGCCCCTAGGCGGCTTTTGTTTTCTGTACCATCCAGCTCTATCATGATCTTGTCTATGGCCCATATATCCCACGCTTCCAAACCTATTATCTCGGGAGCGATCTTCTCCTTTACGTTGGCAACAGCTTTCTCTACCCCTTTGCCAAGATAGCGATCTCCGCCATCTCTCAATTCCAAAGCCTCGAAGGTGCCGGTCGAAGCTCCAGAGGGAACCGAAGCCCTAGCCACGACTCCCGAATCCAACCACACCTCAGTCTCGATGGTCGGATTACCTCGTGAATCCAATATCTGCCTTGAGTGAACGCCTGTAATGTAGCTCATAAACTTCAACACCTCTGTTTCTATATATTTTTATTCATGTTTTCATTACCACTAGTCGTTCCACGGTTTTTCGTCAGGATTGACCCTCCGCTCCTCCAATACATCAAAAGGCCTGGCCCCTCTTTTAAGCTCCTTCTCCTCAAAGGGCAGAACCTTGAAGCTCACAACCCTCGAAGGAAAGGCCACTTCCACCACGTCGCCTGGCTTTATTTCTTTCGACGCCTTGACGACCTTTCCGTTTACACGAACGGCCCCGATCTCTATCATCTCCTGAGCCAGGGTTCGTCTTTTTATTACCCTTGCCAGCTTAAGAAATTTATCTATCCTCATCTTTGTGCCTCCGTGAACAAGATTGATTATATCAAATTAACTCAAATGTACTACGGTTTACTTTGAAAAATTTTGCACGAAAAAAGGGCCCCTCTGAGGCACCTTTTTCGGATTACTCCGTTTATCATACAGGATCAATCGAGATAGTCTCGTAACTTCTTGCTTCGGCTCGGATGCCTGAGCTTCCTCAGTGCCTTTGCCTCTATCTGCCTTATGCGTTCCCTGGTGACTCCGAAACGGCGGCCTACCTCCTCCAGTGTGTATGGGTGGCCGTCCTCCAGTCCAAAGCGAAGCCTTAAAACTTCCCTTTCTCTGTCGGTAAGCTCTTCCAGCATCTCTTCCAGTTGCTCCCTCAAAAGCTGCTGAGCTGCGGCCTCCTCGGGGCTAGGAATGTCCTTGTCCTCAAGAAAGTCACCCAATTCGCTGTCTTCCTCTTCACCTATTGGGGTTTCCAAGGAGACCGGTTCCTGGGCTATCCTGTGTATTTCTTCCACTTTCTCCGGCGCGATTCCCATCTCCGCAGCAATTTCCTCAGCAGTGGGTTCTCTCCCTAGCTGCTGGACCAGTTGACGAGAGACCCTTATAAGCTTGTTTATGGTCTCCACCATGTGAACAGGTATGCGTATCGTCCTAGCCTGATCCGCGATGCCCCTAGTTATGGCCTGACGTATCCACCACGTGGCGTAGGTACTGAACTTGAACCCTTTGCGGTAATCAAACTTCTCCACAGCCCTTATTAGGCCCAGGTTGCCTTCTTGAATCAGATCCAAGAACAACATCCCTCTTCCTATGTACTTCTTGGCTATACTTACCACGAGCCTCAAGTTGGCCTCTATTAGCTTGGCTTTGGCTTCGGGATCACCTTCCTCAACTCGCTTTGCCAATTCAACTTCCTCTTCAGGTGTCAGCAAAGGAATTTTCCCTATCTCTCTCAAGTACATTCTTACCGGGTCGGAGAGAGGAAGATCCTCAAGCTCTCCTATGTCATCGACCAGCTCCGACGGCTGGGTCCCAGCGGCAACTTCTCCTTCCTTGCCCTTTTCTTCCTCCACTAAATCGATCCCCAGCTCCATCAGATTAAAGTAAAGATTATCAAGGGTCTCGGCATTTATAACCTCAGGGGGCAGGTTCTTCTCTATATCCTCATAAGTTAAAAAACCCTTCTCTCGTCCCATATGGAAAAGATCTTTAAAGCTATCGATGTACTGCATCACATCCTTGCTGGTCATTTCTGTCCCCTGTTTTTCATGTTCTCTATCTCCTTGGCTCATGTCCACCTAGCCCTCCCTTTAAAAATTTTGCCAGTCTAGAAAACTCCATAATCTCCTCAACTGTCGCTTCTCCTCTGGCCTTTTTGTTTTTCAGGACCTCAAACCTCTTCATCTTAGCCCTTCGCTCCAAGGCTTCTATTACAATTTCGTAAACTTTATCCTTAGGATACTCTTCTATGTGGGCTCCACCTGCTGCCAAAAGAGCCAAAGGACGAGTATCCCCGACACTGAGCCATCTTTCTCTCAATTCTTCAGGATCTTCTCCATGTAATAACGCCAAAACTATGGCCTTTGCCTCCTCCAGCTCCAAAAGGGGCAAAAGCCTTTCGGGAGATTCCTGCCCCCTTATTTTCTCATCTGTCCATAGGATATAGCATAATAGAGCATCTAATGGATTTATATCTGGCCTTCTACTTTCCTCACTGTGAGATCTCTCATTTATATTTACGTTTGAAGTGTCATAAAACCCTTTTCTCCCAGATTCGTTTTTCATCCCTTTTCTTATCTCCTCTAAGCTCCTTACCACCTCTGATAGCACCATCCCCAACCCTCGCGCCACTTCGGGTAGGTAACTATTTGCCTCTAAAGGCGGCAAAGAAGCAAGCCCTTCCAGGACTTGTCTTCTTGCTTTGGTTCTCAGCAATTCATCCTTCAATTCTTCTTCCTTCAACTTGACGTGGTAAAGAGGCAGGGGTAAGGCTTTATCGAGAAGCTTCTTGAAGCTCTCCTGCCCGCCTTCCTCTGAAAGGAGGTCATCCGGATCCTTACCGGCTGGAAGGGGCACAACCCTTACGTCAAGTCCCATACGCTGAAGCACATACATACCCCTTAGGTTGGCTTCCTGACCCGCCAAGTCGGCGTCGTAACATAGAAAGACCCTCTCAGTAAACCTCCTAAGCAGGTTAGCCTGCTCTTCTGTGACGGCGGTTCCCAAGGTAGCAACGGATTCTGGAAATCCTTTGATGTGGAGTTTCAAGGCATCCATGTAGCCTTCCACTAGGATGGCCCTTTTTCTTTCCCTTATAGGATTTTTTGCCCTATGTAAAAGAAAAAGAGACATTCCCTTCGTGAATATTGGACTTTCAGGACTGTTTATGTATTTGGCTCCGTCTCCCGATATTATCCGGCCCCCAAAGCCTATAAGCTTCCCTCTAACATCCCTTATGGGAAAAATTACTCTTCCTCTGAATCTATCATATATACCCTTGGGGCCTCTTATTAGAATGCCCGCCTCCAAGGCCAATGACACAGCCTTCTGACCATTTTTCCTCTCTAAGTGACGTCTCAGGCTATCCCAACTTTCGGGCGCCCATCCAATCTCGAATTCTCGAAGATCTTTCTCACTTAATCCTCTCCTTGAGAGGTACTTGAACGCTGCTTTCCCTGCATTGGACCAAAGCTGCTCCTTGAAAAAACTTGCTGCTTCTTCCATAATGTCAAAAATACTCATCCCTTGAGCTTTCTTGTAGTCAGTTCCTTCATCAAGCTTCACGCCAGCTCGCTCTGCGAGGAAGCGCATTGCCTCAGGGAAGGTAAGTCCTTCCTTTTCCATGATAAAAGAAAACACGTCGCCTCCCCTACCACAGCCAAAACAATGGTAAGTTTGCCTTTCTGGAGAAACGTAGAACGAAGGAGTCTTCTCGGTGTGAAAGGGGCACAATCCCCTGTAGTTCTTGCCTACTTTCTTGAGGGGAACGTAATCACCAATTACGTCCAGGATATCCAATCTCTCCTTGATCTCAGCTACCTGGTCCCGTGCCATCTGACCACCTCTCAAAGCAAAGGGGAGAGCTCCGCAGCTCTCCCCTCGCTGTAAGCCTAAATTGATTAGCGGAGCTCTTTAAAACAGCGGTGCCAATACTAAGGCTACCACAGACATCAATTTTATCAAAATGTTCAAGCTCGGACCTGCAGTGTCCTTGAAGGGGTCGCCCACCGTATCTCCTACGACCGCAGCTGCATGGGCGCCAGAACCCTTGCCGCCATGGTGACCTTCTTCAATGAACTTTTTGGCATTGTCCCACGCGCCACCGGCATTGGACATAAATATGGCCATCATTACTCCCGTGACTATGGCGCCACCCAAAAGACCTCCAAGGGCCTCTGCACCAAGGACCATTCCTACAACTACAGGGCAGATGACCGCCAAAAGGCCAGGTACGATCATTTCCTTCAGAGAGGCCGCAGTAGAGATATCTATGCACTTTTCGTACTCCGGCTGACCGGTACCCTCAAGTATCCCAGGAACTTCCCTGAACTGTCTTCTTACCTCATCGATCATCTTAGAAGCAGCACGACCCACCGCTTGGATGGTCATGGCACTGAACAGGAAGGGCAGCATACCGCCTATGAAGAGACCCACCATGACCTTTGGGTCGTTGAGGTCGATAGACTCAAGCCCCACAGCAGTTGCGTAGGCCGCAAAGAGAGCCAGAGCCGTAAGGGCCGCACTTCCTATAGCCAAACCTTTTCCTATGGCTGCGGTGGTGTTACCAACGGCATCCAGGCGGTCCGTTATTTTTCTAACCTCAGGAGGCATGTGGCTCATCTCGGCTATACCGCCCGCGTTGTCGGAAATAGGACCATAAGCGTCGACGCTGAGGGTCATACCTGTAATGGAAAGCATTCCAACGGCAGCACAGGCTATGCCAAAAAGACCACCGAACTTGACTCCCACCAGTATGGCTCCGCATATGAGCAGAACCGGCAAAGCAGTTGACTTCATGCCAACGCCCAACCCAGCCAGTATGTTGGTAGCTGTACCAGTCTCGGAAGAAGCTGCGATCTGCTTTACAGGATTGAAAGATGAAGAAGTGTAAATTTCAGTTATGAGACCAATCACCACACCAACAGCGACACCTGCAGTGACTGCCCAGAACAGAGTTATGTCACCGAACATCTTCTGCGTGAGGAAATAAGAACCGACTATTATCAATACTCCAGTAACAAGGGTTCCCTTCCTGAGGGCAACCTGAGGATCTCCTCCTTCCTTGACCCTTACGAAAAAGGTCCCTATCACGGCGGAAACTATACCCAAAGCAGCCAAAAGAAGAGGATAGGCAACTCCCAAGCTGCCGAAGGTCGCTATACCTATGGCCATAGCCGCTATGACTGAGTTAACGTAGGACTCAAAGAGGTCGGCTCCCATTCCTGCAATGTCACCTACGTTGTCACCCACGTTGTCAGCTATGACTGCAGGGTTACGGGGATCGTCCTCAGGGATACCGGCTTCTACCTTACCAACCAAATCGGCACCCACGTCCGCTGCCTTGGTGTAGATTCCACCACCCACACGAGCAAAGAGGGCTATAGAGCTAGCACCGAAACCGAATCCCGTTATAACTGCAGGATCACCATAAAGATAGTAACAAACCAGGATACCTATGATTCCTATGCCCACCACAGACATACCCATAACGGTTCCACCCATGAAGGCTATCCTGAGTGCAGGGTTAACCCCCTTGGATGCAGCAAAAGCTGTCTTTCCATTGGCACCTGTTGCGACCCTCATTCCTATGAAACCTGCCAGAGCGCTGCACAAGGCCCCCAATAAGAAAGAAACTGCAGAGGCATATCCTATCTTGTACCCCAAAATAGCTGCCACCACCACTACGAAGGGGACAAGGGCCTTGTACTCTCTGGACAAGAAAGCCATGGCACCTCTTTGAATTATGCTGGAAAGCTCAAGCACCTTCTCGTTTGTAACCTCAAAGGCCTTGATCTTGCCCGTGGCCACAACAGCGTAAAGCAAAGCTATGATGCCCGCCACGCCACTTATTAGAATAACCTGCGTTTCCATCCTACATGTACCTCCCTTACGTATCTATTTTCATAAAGTCTCCATAACAAAAGGGCTGCCCGCCTAAGGCAGGCATTAGAGCGAACTTCATTATAACTTTCAAGGCTTTGGTGCACAAGTAGAAATCACGCTTCGAACATATATTTTACTTCATTTTTTCGCCTTAATAAAAATGTTTATATTTTCCCTATCTTCTGGTTTTTGTTTCAAAGATGAGAGCATACCGCGAATGGCTCCCTCTATGAAATCCCCAACAAACTTCTTTAGCGGAATCTTTCTGCTTTCTGCGTAAATTTCCAACCTTTGGACGTTCTTGCGCAAAATGCCCTCAATGAACTCGGCCAGTTCCTCTTCTTGGCCGAAGGAGAAGCTGGGAGCTGCCCCCTCGTAGAGGCCCTCGCCATAACACGCCACTATCCCTGGTACATCCTCAGGGGGTCTGGAAGATTTAACCCATATTTTGGGCAGGGACATAGCCTTGCCTCCCTCCAGTAGTACTATGTCGTAACCCGGGTACAGGCGGGAAACTATCTTGCCAAGGCTAACCTCCTTATCTTTTTGAACATGTACGACTCCATCTTTCCCCCACAGGACGGATTCACCCAGGGCGTCAGAGAGGATCTGCGAATCACTTCGACTTGTTGGACATACTTCCTTTTCCGTATGCTTTATAAAACCAACTTTCCATCCCCTCGCGAGCAAAAGTTCCACGAGCTTCTTGCACAAGGTCGTCTTACCTGAATCTTTCCAGCCGCTTACCCCTATCAAGAAAGGCAAGAACACTCCCCCTTTAAGGTTTTTCTTTCGAAGGTCCCTTCGAACTTGAGGCGCTCACCTGCCAGAGCTTCCTGTAACTATCAAGGAAGAAAATGAAGAGGCTTATTATCAGGGGGCCAAGGAACAGGCCTATGAACCCCCATGCAGCAAGGCCCCCAACTACACCTATGAACACTATGAGTATATGAATGCTGCTTCCTTCGGAAATGAATATGGGACGGATGAAGTTATCTACTGTACTCACCACCGCTAGGGCCCATATGGCAAGATATATGGCCTCCTTCCAGCTACCGGTCAAGGCAAGGTAAGCTGCCCCTGGCAAAAGCACCAGGGGGGTACCCACGAAAGGAATCATTGCCAGAACAAACATTATGGCCCCGAAAATCACTGGAGCTTCAAGACCTGCTTTCCACCAGGCCAAACCACCCAAGGTAGCCTGAATACCCGCAGTAAAGGTGATCCCGTACACCACCGCCTGAAGCAACCTCTTGGCCCGCGTAAACAACGAGACCTTCTCCTCTTCGGAGAGGGGCAATATATCTTCGATGAAATCCAGTACAATATGACCGTCCCTCAGAAAGAAGAAAGTAGCCACGGTGATGGCAATAAGCTGATAGATCATCCTTAAAGTGTTGCCCAAAAGATTCCTTGACAAGGAAGCTATCTGGGTTGCCAAAAACCTTCCTGCCTGCTTGAGTATATCTCCCAGAAAACTTAAGTGAGCACTGATGTTTATGCCCTTGGTCTCCAACCACTGCGGTAACCTTTCGGATATGGAGGCGAAATCCACAGCCTTGCTCCCAGATAAGAGGTCTACTATCTGGCCGTAGACTTTTATTCCCTCTTTGGCCAGAAGGGTGGCCAAAAACCCCGCAGGCACCACTAAAAGAAGCACTATAAGAGCGGTGGTGAGGGCGGCTGCCACGTTTTCATGCTTTCCTTTCATGAGGCCCTGGTGTAACCACCTATAAACTGGATATGCAAAAAAGGCCAATAGCGCCGACCAAGCCAGAGGGCGAAACAAAGGAAAGGCAACCTTGTACGTCAAAAGGGCCATCAAGGAGAACGCCACGACGAAAGGCCCGTAGCTTCTCCGTATGTTTTTCCCCTTCGGCAAGGTTACGTCTTTGTTCATCTATGTTGCCCCCTCCAGCTTTGGATTAACAACAACCAATTACTCCCACTCTATCGTGGAAGGCGGTTTGCTGGTGACATCGTAGACCACCCTGTTCGCGCCAGGAACCTCATTACAGATGCGCCGAGAGACCCTGTCCAAAAGTTCCATGGGGAGCTTGACCCAATCAGCGGTCATGCCATCCTGAGAACTCACTGCCCTCAGACCCACTATCTCTGCGTAGGTTCTTACGTCTCCCATAACGCCCACGGTCTTTACTGGCAGCAGAACACAGAAAGCCTGCCAGATCTCGTCGTAAAGCCCCTCTTTTCTTATTTCTTCCAAGAAGATTTTGTCAGCCTTCCTCAGCGTATCAAGGCGTTCAGGAGTGATCTCACCCAAACATCTAACCGCTAGTCCAGGCCCTGGGAATGGGTGCCGTTTCAAAATGACCTCGGGCACATCCAGCATGGCCCCTATTCTTCTGACCTCGTCCTTGAAGAGATCTCTAAGGGGTTCTAAGACCTTTAAATCCATCTCCTCCGGCAAGCCCCCCACGTTGTGGTGGCTCTTTATGACGGCAGCGTCCTTACCTTTCTTCCCGCTTTCTATCACATCGGGGTACACCGTACCCTGAAGCAGCCACTTGGCGCCACCTATCTCGTTGGCTTTTTTCTCGAAGACCCTTATGAATATTTCACCGATAATCTTCCTCTTTCTTTCTGGATCGGTTACCCCTTTCAGGGCACTAAGAAACTTCTCGCGGGCATCTACAGCATGGACCTTTAGGTGCAGGTCCTCATAGACTTTCAACACTTCCTGGGCCTCGTTCATCCTCAAGAGACCGTTGTCTACGAAAATACATTCAAGGTTGTCCCCTATGGCCTTGTGGGTCAAAACTGCAGCCACTGTGGAGTCCACTCCGCCAGAAAGGCCACATATGACCTTGTCTTGCCCTACGGTCTCTTTTATTTGTTTTGTCATCATGTCTATCCAGCCCTCTAGGTCCCAAAGCCCCTTGCATTTACATATCTTAAAAAGGAAGTTTTCCAATATTTTGCTGCCCTGCTGGGTGTGCCACACCTCGGGATGAAATTGAAGAGCCCATACATTCAGGTCATCGTTATATATGGACGCTATCATTCCCGATTCGCTCCTGGCTGCCACTTTGAAACCTTTGGGGGGCTGTTCCACGTAGTCCCAGTGGCTCATCCATACCTGAAGGGGGGAGGAAACTCCATAGAAAATGTCGGCATTTGGATCGGTCACATTAACCGTGGCCTTACCGTACTCGGCGAAGGGCCCTTTCTTGACCACTCCACCCAACATGTGAGCAATAAGCTGCATGCCGTAACATATTCCAAGTACGGGAACTTTACCACTCAATACGTCCTCTGGGACCGTCGGGGAATCCTCCTCTCTAACGGAGGAGGGACCTCCTGAAATCACTATACCCTTAGGGGATTGTTGCGCTATTTCCTCGTAAGGGGTATCCCAAGGAAGTATTTCACTGTAAACGCCAAGCTCCCTTATCCTCCTGGCTATGAGCTGAGTGTACTGAGAACCGCAGTCTAGAACTATAACCTTTTCCTCAATTGCCGAAGTTGAATTTCCCATTGTGGCTCTATCCTCCTGATCGAAATATTGCATCATGTAAAGTTTATCAGAAAACCCCCATAAAAAGAAAAGGGACCTTCCGAGGAAGGGCCCTTCTAGGTCTTTTTACTTTACTAGTAGTCCATACCTGCTGCTGGCATGGGGTTCTCGTTTTCTTTCTTCGGCTTATCGGCGACCAAGGCTTCGGTCGTCAAGACCATGGCCGCGATGGAGCCAGCGTTCTGAAGGGCACTGCGGGTAACCTTCACTGGGTCGATGATACCGGCCTTCACGAGGTCCTCGTACTCGCCGGTAGCAGCATTGAGGCCGTGGCCCTTCTTGAGGCTCTTGACCTTCTCTATGACCACATCGCCCTGATAACCAGCGTTAGTGGCGATGAGGTACACAGGAGCGGTAAGAGCTTTCTTCACTATCATGGCACCGGTCCTCTCGTCGCCCTCGAGCTCCTCAATGAATTTGTCCAGAGCCTCGGAGGCATTCAAGAGAGCCACGCCACCACCAGCTACTATACCCTCTTCTACCGCCGCGCGGGTAGCGTTGAGAGCGTCCTCGATCCTGTGCTTGAACTCCTTCTGCTCAGTCTCAGTAGCGGCACCAACCTGGATCACAGCCACGCCACCGACAAGCTTGGCAAGGCGCTCCTGAAGTTTTTCCTTGTCGTACTCGGAAGTGGACTCCTCAAGTTCGGCCTTGATCTGGGCAGCCCTCTTCCTTATGGCATCAGGATCACCGGCACCCTCTACGATGGTGGTCTCTTCCTTGGTCACGCGGACCTTCTTAGCGCGACCGAGCATGGATAGATCAGCGTTCTCAAGCTTGATGCCCACATCCTCGGAGATGACCTGACCACCGGTCACTATGGCTATATCCTGGAGCATGGCTTTCCTTCTCTCACCGAAGCCAGGAGCCTTTACGGCGACAACCTGCATCACGCCACGGAGCTTGTTGACCACCAAGGTGGCAAGGGCCTCGCCCTCTATGTCCTCAGCGATTATCAACAGAGGCTTACCGGTCTGTACAACCTTCTCAAGGAGAGGAATGAGGTCCTTGACGCTGCTTATCTTACCATCGTGGATAAGGATGTAAGCATCCTCGAGGCTTGCCTCCATCCTCTCGGCATCGGTCATCATGTATGGGCTCACGTAGCCTTTATCGAACTGGAGACCCTCAACAACCTCAAGGGTGGTCCCCACGGTCTGGCTATCCTCTACAGTGATAACGCCCTCTTCTCCAACCTTTTCCATGGCCTCGGCGATCAGCTCACCAACAGCCTTGTCGTTAGCGGATATGGCTGCAACCTGGGCAATCTTCTCTTTTTCCTTGACGGGAATAGCAAGTTTCTTTAGCTCATCGACCACGACGTCAACAGCCTTCTCTATACCTCTGCGCATGAGCATACCATTGGCGCCAGCGGCAACGTTCTTCATACCTTCGTTTATCATTGCCCTAGCGAGAATGGTAGCAGTCGTAGTACCGTCACCAGCGACATCGTTGGTCTTAGAAGCAACTTCCTTGAGCAGCTGAGCTCCCATGTTCTCAAAGGGATCCTCAAGCTCTATCTCCTTGGCGATGGTTACACCGTCATTGGTTATCGTGGGAGAACCGAACTTCTTCTCCAGGACTACGTTGCGACCCTTTGGACCAAGGGTAACACCTACTGTATCTGCAACTTTGTTAATACCACGCTCTAAAGCTCTACGGGCTTCTTCGTTAAAAGCAAGCATCTTTGGCATTGCTACTTCCTCCTTTCGGTCTTTTAAAAATTATCCCCAAGCAGATTATTTCTCAAGGATGGCCAATATATCCCTTTCACTCAAGATGAGGTACTCGTCACCTTCTACCTTAACTTCAGTACCGCCGTACTTGCTGAAGATCACGCGATCTCCAACTTTTACCTCGAGAGGCAATCTCTGACCGTTATCAAGCACCCTGCCGGTACCTACAGCGATTACCTCGCCTTCCTGAGGCTTCTCCTTTGCGGTATCGGGAAGGACTATTCCACCTTTAGTCTTCTCTTCTTGAGTTACAACCTTTACAACTATCCTGTCACCAAGTGGCTTAAGCTTCATTTCGCTATTCCCTCCTTATCTTGTATTCTTTAATGTTTCTACGGATCTTCTTTCTATATTAGCACTCGCTAGCTGTGAGTGCTAACCTGACCGCGAATGATAGTACATGCAAGGAAGCGGCTACTCAAGAGTGTTAAACGGGAAATAAAGTCGATTATTCCCCGCGTAGCCAATATTTCTTTTTATTATGCTTTTTTTCTCTTTGTTTTGCTTGTTTTTATAAACTCATGGAAGGATTGGGGTTTATGCGAAGGTCGTCCACGTGTCCCCTCATGTACCTGTTGTAGCCAGCAGCTGCGATCATTATGCCATTATCGGTACACATCTTCACCGGGGGAATAAAGGCCTCTATGTCTCTTTCCTTTCTCAGGGCCTCCCTTAGGGCTGAATTCGCCGCAACACCACCCGATATAGCAACCTTCCTTATGCCAGTTTTCTTTACCGCCAGCCTGACTTTTCCCACTAGGGACTCAACTACGGCACGTTGAAAGGAAGCGCAGATATCTTCCACGGGTATAGCTTGACCTTTCGCTTTCAGCTTCTTTATCGCCCATAGGACCGCCGTCTTAAGACCACTGAAGCTGAACTCAACCTCCCCTGAGTTCGATAGGGGCACAGGGAAATCAAAGGTCGTAGATTCTCCTTTTTGGGCCAGCTTGTCTATTATGGGGCCTCCAGGATAAGGAAGGTCCAACAACTTAGCCACCTTGTCGAAGCACTCTCCGGCTGCATCATCCCTCGTCCTGCCCAGGAGGTTGTAGTTTCCGTAGTCCAGTACTTCGTATATTTCCGTGTGGCCGCCAGAAACCACCAAGCTTAAAAAGGGAGGGACCAATTCTCCATGGGCCATTACGTTGGCGAAGATATGGCCTTCCAGATGGTTGACTCCCACTATGGGCACACCCCACGCCTGAGCAAGCCCTTTTGCTGACATCACTCCCACCAAAAGAGACCCCATAAGGCCTGGCCCCACGGTCACCGCTATAAGATCTATTTCCTTTTTGGGGTCCTTGATCTGAGCGGACTCCAACAGCCTCATCAAAAGAGGCAGAAAGGCATCTTGATGCAGCCTGGAAGCCACCTCCGGAACGACCCCTCCAAAGGGGGCATGGACCTCCACCTGGCTGTGCAAGACGTCAGCCAGCACCCTCCGGGGCCCTTCAAGCAGAGCCAGGCCCGTGTCGTCACAGCTAGTCTCTATACCTAAGGTAATCATCTGAATCTTAACCTCCGCATCCACTGCATCCAGAACAGGAGCCCCTGCAGTTTTTCGCCCTCTTGAGAGGGGGTCCTTCCTCGTGGATCAGAAACTTGCTCCTGCACTTGGGACACCGAAAAGTTGGGCTCGATGAAGAGAACCTGTTACCACAGGAAGGGCACCTGTAAACGTGAGTCAGTTTCACTTCTTTGGTGCAACCCATGTTACCTCGCCACCTCCGCAACTGAACTTGACCTCTTGGCCAGGCCTCACGAGTTCCCTTGGAATCGCCAACACCAAAGCACCACTGAAGGAGCTTGGAAGCTCCCCTAGGGGAGCGAACTCCTTTCTAGTCAGGACGTTTTCATCGCTGAGCTTTAGATCGTTTATGGTTATCATCTCCGGTACCAAAGTAAAGGGCTTGAAAGTTTCCACCCTCAAGATAAAAAGGCTCTTGCCCTTGGCTTCATCTGAACCGTATTTGTTGACGTGCCATTCCAACCAAGAGGGGGCCCTGTCGCTCTCCTTCACAGCCCTCACCAGAGGAGCGTCGACGTATATGAACTCCAGCTTGGCCCGGGCACCTATTATCAAGTTCCCCAGCTTCTGGCCCTCAACATACAGTACCGCTGTTCTTTCCTCCAGCAACCTCTCCAAATCCTCCTGCACCGCAAAGGCACCTGAGGAAAACATGCCAAACAGAATCAAGAACATCAAAAAAGGTAACGCCGCCTTTCTTATCACAGCATGCTGCCTCCTTTTCGTCGTTTATTCGCCCTTATTCTTTGAGGTTTTACCTAAAGCCCCAAGGATCCACTCCCACTCCCTGCACCTTGCAATCCATGTCACAACCCCGTAAGAGAGGGCCCCTGAAGCAGTAGCGGCCACCATCCAAAGCCCTTTTCCGAGAAGGCTGCCATTTAAGGGGTAAACCCAAAGTACTTTGAGAAAATACACCGTAGCGCCCATCAAGACAAGCCCCGGAGAAATTTTCGCAAGCCAAGAAACATTGAAGGGGTTCACCTTTATACCCCTTTTGGCAAGGAGAGCGCCTCCCAGAACGGCTGTGAGGGTAAAGGATATAGAAGACGCTGCAGCCAATCCTCCATAGGAGTAGGGCTTCATGAGCAGAAAACCGAAAGCTACGTAAAGTACAACGCTGAAAACCGATATTATTACAGGTTCCCTGGAGCACCCCTTGGCGTAGAAGGCCCTCAAAAGCACGGTAAGGCAAGAGGTGCCCGGCAGTCCCAGCACGAACAACAAAAGCGCCCACGAGGTGCCCTTCCACGCCCACGTACCGAAGGCACCCCGGAAGAACAGAAAATGTACAATTTCCTCACTGAGCAACACCATTCCCACTACCACTGGGGCTACTATGAAAAGGGCAAACTGCAAAGCCTCCTCCAGTCCTTTTCTAAAGGAATCTTCGTCCTCCATGGCAAGATGGGCGAAAAGAGGCAACACTGCTTGAGAAATGGCTATGATGAAAAGCCCCAAGGGAAGTTGAAGCACTCTGTCGGCATAATTCAACACGGAGATGGACCCTTCCTGAAGGAAAGAGCCCAAGATCCTGCTGAAAACGGGAATCAGTTGGGTTATAGAAAGCCCCGCGGCATAGGGCAAGAACAGGCGCAACGTCTTTTTAAGAGATTCATCCTTTCTGTCAGGCACTGCGGGCAAGAGAGTGAAATTCCAACGCCTTATCCAGAACCATTGGAGAGCGCATTGAGCGAACCCTCCAGCCAACACGGCCCATGCCAAACTGTAAATTTCCATCTTTGGTGCTAAAATTACAACAAGGACTATGAATACCACGTTGCTGAGCGCAGGAGCCACGGCGGGCACGAAAAAACACCCGAGGGAGTTCAGTATGCCCATGGCCAAAGCTGCGACAGATATGAACAGAAGAAAAGGAAGCATCAGAACGGTAAGCTGACTAGCCAGCTCAGAGTAAAAAGAGCCAAAGCCTGGCGCCAAGATAGACACCAGCTTCGGTGCAAGGATGGCTCCTAGAATTATCAAAGGAATAGTTACAACCAGCAATACGGTTAATATCTGAGAGGCCAAAGAGAAAGCACGGCCTTTGCCTTCTTTTTTGAGCAACTGAGAGAAAACCGGCACGAACGCGGCAGAAAGGGCCCCCTCAGCCAAAAGGCGCCTGGTAAGGTTTGCCAGGGTATAGGCCACCAGGAAAGCATCCAGTTTCCCAGTGGCCCCAAAGAGAGAGGCTATCAAGACCTCCCTCAAAAGGCCCAATATCCTGCTCACAAAGGTTCCGGCCATCATCTTTATGGAGTGGCGAACCATGCTGGAACTTCGGGAAGACATTTAAGAACCTCCTCTTAAACTTGACGAAGAAAGGATTGATAGCAACATGAGAAATAATACACTCATCTGGGGACTTGGCAATGAACTTCTCGGCGACGATGCAGCCGGAGTAGTGCTGGCAAGAAAGATACAGCAAGACCCTCCACCTTTTTGCACCGCCTACGAGTGTGGCCTAACCCCAGAAAACTTCTTGAAAACCATAGATCCGCAAACCACCAAGACTCTTCTTGTGGTTGACGCTGCCGACCTTGGAGCAGAGCCAGGCTCCACCTTCTTGTTGTCACTGGACGAAGAAGAATCGGTAAACTTCTCTTCCCACGGCCTGCCGCTGGGGTTAATGCTTGAGCCATACAGAAACCTCGTGGAGATAGTTCTGATAGCCATACAACCTTACAGCCTTGCATTAGGCCAAGGCCTATCAGAGCCAGTGGCAGAGGCTGTGGACATGATAGAAAAGAAGATCCGCCAAAAGGCCTGGCACACCATCCCATGGCTTCACCAGGAGAAGCGCTCGCCCAAATAAAACTTCCTTGCAACTTCGCTCTCAGCGACCTCCGACGGAGTACCCTCTATCAGGATCTTGCCCTGGTGGATAAGGTACGTTCGGTCGGTTATGGCCAAGGTCTCCCTAACGCTGTGGTCCGTCAGAAGTATGCCGTACCCCTTGGTGCGTATCTCCAATATTATCTGCTGTATGTCGTAAACCGCTATGGGATCGATACCACTGAAGGGCTCATCAAGAAGTATGAAGGCAGGCTCAATGGCCAAAGTCCTGGCTATCTCCACCCTGCGCCTTTCTCCCCCGCTTAAGGCATATCCTGGGATGTGGGCTACATGCCCCAAGCTGAACTCTTCTATCAACCTGTCTACCTCTTTTTCTTTTTCCTTGCCAGTGATGCCCCTCTCCTCCAGGACCAGCTCAAGGTTTTCCTTCACAGTGAGGTTCCTGAAGATGGAGGCTTCCTGAGGCAGATAACCTATGCCGCATCTTGCCCTCCTGTACATGGGAAGGTCCGTTATGTCCTCGTTGTTTATGAGAACCCTGCCACCATCAGGTTTGACAAGTCCCAGAACCATGTAGAAAGTAGTGGTCTTTCCTGCTCCGTTGGGGCCCAAAAGGCCAACTATCTCACCCTGCCTCACTGTGATATCCACGGAGGAAACCACCTTCCGGCCCTTGTACGACTTGGAAAGCCCCCGGGCCCATAGATACTTCTCAGCCATTACTCTTTCTCCTGATCTTTAAGGATGAAGACCGTTTTGGTGGAGCCCTCAGCCTTTATTTTTCCATCGGCAAGATAGTAGGTGAACTTATCAGCTTCAACGGTCCTGTCCTCAGTCACAGCAAAAGCCTCGCCCTGAAAAAGAACCGTCCCCTTCTTGCTGTCGTAATAGGCACTCTTCGAGGTCACTGTCACGGTTTTCTTGTTTTTGTCCTTCATCTGGGCCTTTACGTTCCCCGTGGCCTTTATGTTCTCAAAGGCTCCGTCTTTAAGAAGCCCCACCACCTTTTCTGCACTCATGGTGACCCCTCTTGCTTCATGAACGAACCTTTGAACTTCCCAGCAGGTCACTTTCCGCCCATGCTCGGTCAAAATCGCTTGAGCCTTGGCGCACTCTATGAGCATGGGGTCCTTGATGGAGCGGATCCTCACCTTTTCTTGAAGTTCCATCTTGCTTCCATCAGCGGAGGCCTTCCCCTTCACAGCCTCGGCGAACATGTCCACTCCTTTCACGTTTACATTTCCTTCTGCAGTTATCGTACCGTCATCGGGATCGTAAACCAACTTGTCAGCAAATAGCTCCATGGCTCCCGCAAGGGAAACGACCGCAGAAAAAAACACCAAAACGAACGCTATCAACAAAACAAGACTTTTACGCATAGGACATGCTCACCCTTCTTTAAAGATTATCCACCTCTCCTGAGGATCTATTTTATTTTACCTTATGAGAAGCCCAAAGGCACCACACAACTACTATATAAGTCCTTTCCTTATGAGTTCCTCTGCTATCTGGACTGCGTTAAGCGCCGCCCCTTTCCTTATGTTGTCCGCCACCACCCACAGGGACAGGGACCTTTCACAAAGGGGTTCCTTCCTTACCCTACCAACGAAGACGGGGTCCGTTCCCGCCACCTCACTTGGCACGCTGTAGGAGCACCCCGGGTCATCCATAAGGGAAACTCCCGGAGCCTCTGAGAGGGCCTTGAAGGCATCCTGCAACGAAGGTTCCTCTTTGAAGGTAGCCACTATGGCCTCAGAATGCCCCCTGAAGACCGGAACCCTTACGGCGGTGCAGCTGACCACAAGTTCTGGAAGCTCCATTATCTTCTTTGACTCGTTCATCATCTTGTATTCTTCCTCACTAATTCCCCTCTCATCTATCTTGCCTATATGAGGCAGGACGTTAAAAGCTATCGGTTTGGGGTAGAGAAAGTTTTTGGGAGAGGAGCCTTCAAGGACCGCCAAGCTTCCTTCCTTGAGCTCGTCAAGGGCTTCAAGCCCCGTACCGGAGACCGACTGGAAGGTGACCACCTGCACCTTTTCCAGTCCAAAGAAATCATGGAGAGGTTTCAAAGCCACAACGGCCTGTATGGTAGCACAATTTGGATTGGCAATGATGCCTTTGTGCCCCTCCAAGGCATGAGGGTTCACCTCAGGAACCACCAGGGGGATATCTTCCTCCATCCTCCATGCGGAACTGTTATCCACCACAACGGCACCCTTAGAGACCGCTACGGGAGCCCATTTCCGGGATGGGCCAGACCCTGCGGAGAATAGAGCAAGGTCTACCCCTTCAAAAGCCCCTTCTTCCACGGCCCTCACTTCATAGGGCTTACCCTTAAAAAATACTTCTTTCCCCGCTGATCGCTCCGATGCCAAGGGTACCAGTTCGTCCACCGGGAAAGCCCTCTCTTCGAGGACCTTTATCATTTCCGAACCTACCAGACCTGTCGCCCCAAGTACCGCTACCCTCATGGCTATTTACCCTCCTCTATGAAGACCTTGTGGAGCGTCTTGGCCGCTTTTTCCACGTCCTTGGCTCCCACCACACAGGTTATGGACAAGGCCGTTGAAGATATCATGTCCAGGTTTATCCCCTCGGACGCAAGAGCAGCAAACATCCGTGCTGGCACCTCGGGATGGCTCGTTATGCCCGCTCCTATGATGGAGACCTTGCCTATTTCCGTGTCGAAAGCCACCCCTTGGGCTTTTATCTTTCTGGCTATATCTCGGCAGATATCTATGGCATCTCCAAGGCTTTCCTTTTTGACCAAAAAAGCAATGTCGTTTATCTGCCCCCTCATCACGCTCTGTATGATCATTTCGGCACTCACCCCACCGGAGGATAAGGCCTGAAACACCTCCGCCGCCATCCCCGGCACATCAGGAACGCCCAGAAGGGCCACCTTGGCAACGTTAGTATCGCTGGCTACAGCTTTCACCAAGAAGTTTTCCTTTACGTCCTCTCGCACGATCCATGTCCCCCTTTCTTCACTGAAGCTAGAAGCCACGTAGACTGGCACATCATACCTTTCAGCTAGTTCTACGCTTCTTGCCTGCATCACCTTGGCACCCATGGAGGCCATCTCCATGCACTCCTCGTAAGATATTTTTTCCAACTTCCTCGCAGCGGGCACCATCCTCGGATCGGCGGTGTAAATCCCTGCTACATCGGTAAATATGCAGCACTTTTCAGCATCCAGCGCCGCCGCCAAGGCTACCGCAGACAGGTCCGATCCACCCCTCCCCAACGTCACGATGTCTCCCTTTTCGTTGACAGCCTGAAAACCTGCTACGACCGGAATCGCTCCATCTTCGAGTATGTTTATTACGTTTTTAGGATCTATACCATTTATCCTGCCATCCGTATAGGGACCTCTGGCCTTTATACCCACTAAAGCCCCCGAGAGAGATTGAGCCTTTAACCCCTCCCTTTCCAAGGCCATTGCCAAAAGGGCTGTACTCTGCTGTTCTCCAGTGGCTACCAACTGATCTATCTCCCTATGCCTGGATGCAGTGCAGAACTCTCTAGCTAGTTGAAGCAGTCTGTCGGTGGTGTCCCCCATCGCCGATACTACCACTACAGTGCGACCCACTTCCTGATGAAACTTTTTTATCTTTGATGCCACCAGCGCCATCTTCTCCGGCGTCGCTACGGAGGACCCTCCGAACTTCATCACCTGAAGCCTCATGCCACAACCTCCTCCTCTTCTGCGACCTTCTCTATGGTGGCCCCATCTTCGTCGACAGATAGAACAAAGAAACGAGACCGCAAGTTGTTCTTGGTGAAAAGCCTGCACATGGCCTCGGCTACCTCCCGGGGCGAACCGTGAGTGAGAGCAAGCATGCTGGGGCCAGAGCCGCTTATAGCTACCCCAAGGCATCCTCTGACCTTCTTTACCTCCTCCAGTATCTCCTCGCCTCCCGGAAAGAGCTTGGCCCTGAAAGGCTGATGGAGCCTGTCGTCCATTGCCCAGGTCAAGTTTTCCCACTTACCTACGGCCCAGGAAGCAGCAAGAAGGGCTGCCCTATTGAGGGAAAAGACGGCGTCCTCGTGGCTTATCTGCGCGGGAAGGGCCTGCCTTGCGTCCTTTGTACTCACATGCACTTCAGGGACTGCAACTACCGCGCTTATCTCCTTTGGAGGTGACGGCAACCTCACATAGCGCAGCTGGGTGCCGTTCATGCAGCTTACCACCATGCCTCCAAGGCAGCACGGAACTATGTTGTCCGGATGCCCCTCCATCCTGACCATGAGAGGAAGGAGCTCCTCAACGCTCAAGGGATCCTCCCTGAGGGCGTTGGCTATCATTACCCCTCCGGCTATTGCGCTTGCGCTGCTTCCGAGCCCTCGGTAGAGGGGGATAGCGTTCAGGCATCTTATGGTCAACCCAGGGCTTTCCATGCCCCATTCGCTGCAGGCCTGTTCGTAGCTTTTTATTATCAGGTTCACGTCTGCTTTCTCCAGTTCAGCTGCCCCTTCTCCATAAACCTCCACCTTGTAGGCTCCAGGTTCATCAAGGGCCAGAACGTCGTAGAAGTTGTACAAACTCAGAGCAAGGCCCATGGTGTCGAAACCTGAACCGAGATTGGCCGAAGTGGCTGGAACTTTCACCCTGAAGATAGGTTCCATCATTGGCTCAGCACCTCCCTCAACTGGGATTCGTCACCGTCTATCTCACAAATTTCCTCCTGACCTGAAAGGATCACCTGAGGATCTTTGAGGCCGTTCCCAGTCAACACCATAACCACCTTTATACCCTCGGGAAGTTTGCCCTCCCTCTTTGCCTTCTTGAGCCCTGCAAGGGGAGCGCAGGAAGCAGGTTCTGCGAAAACTCCCTCCTTTGAGGCCAGCTCTTTCTGGGCAAGGAGTATCTCCTCATCGGAGACGGCGGAAAAGAACCCACCGGACATCCTGACTGCCCAGGCAGCTTTCTTGCCGTTCACCGGATGCCCTATGCGTATTGCAGTTGCCACGGTCTCAGGATTCGGAAAACTTTCACCCGAAACAAGGGGCGAGGCTCCCTGGGCCTGGATGCCCACCATTTGGGGAACCTTTTTTATCTTGCCCTCATTTTTGTACTGCACGAAACCAGTCCAATAGGCCGTTATGTTTCCAGCGTTCCCCACAGGAAGCACCATCCAATCTGGAGAAACACCAAGTTCATCGCATACCTCCCAAGCACCGCTGCGCTGACCCCAAAGCCTGTATGGATTTACCGAGTTGACTATGGCAAGCCCCATCTCGCTGGAGGCTTTCCTGGCCAGTTCCAACGCACGGTCGAAATTACCCCTTATGGCTATGACCTTAGCCCCATACACCAAAGCTTGGGACAGCTTTCCCAAGGCAACCTTGCCTGCGGGCAGTAAAACATAACATTTAAGGCCAAACCTTGCGGCATAGGCTGCAGCAGAGGCAGAAGTGTTCCCCGTCGATGCACATATCACGGCCTTAGCCCCACCTTCTGCTGCCTTGGCCATGGCCAAAACCATGCCCCGATCCTTGAAGGAGCCTGTAGGATTGGCGCCCTCATATTTCCCGTAGAGCTCCACTCCCAAATCGGAACCTATTTTATTGAGTTTCACTAGGGGCGTTTCTCCCTCCCCCAAGGTCTCGATAGGCGTATCATCGGTTATAGGAAAGTATTTTCTGTACCTTTCGAGCAGTCCAGCCATTTTCTTTTTCCTCCCTCCTTGCCGCAGCCTATATATAAAAAAGTCTTTTCCGCCTCCTAGGAGACGGAAAAGACTTCCGCGGTTCCACTCCAGTTCCGGCCCCAAAAGTAGGACCGGCTCTCTTTCTCGCTGTAAGGGGCGAACCCCGGTATCCTTATCCCTTTAGGTGGGCTTCGGACCCAGCTCCAGGGTGGTTTTCCCTGCTCGTTGCGGAGGAAACCTCTCAGCTTTTGGTTTCCCTCTCTGGCCGCTCGATTTCAGGTACTCGTCCCCTTCATCGCCTTTGGCACATGAATTTTTATTTTAAATGAATTTATACCCCCACCCTTTGGACCTGTCAACCCCCACTATACAAAATATCCTATGTCGAACGATGGAAAAGAAATGTCATCCCTTACTCACGGGGGCGATACCACTACCCTGCAACACATAAATTGAAACTTTTCTTGCTGTTTGCGAAATTGTCTGATAAAATACCTCCACCAAATGGGATTAGCCTCTTGAGGGGAGTTGGTTATATGACTGAACAGACTCTTGCCGATTACATAGTCCTAACCAGGGAAGGGTATGAAAAACTAAAGGCGGAGCTAGTAAGACTGAGAAGTGAGGGCAGGCAGGAAATATCCAAAATGCTGGAAGAGGCCCGCAGTTTCGGGGACCTCAGTGAAAACGCCGAGTACCACGCTGCAAAGGACGCCCAGGCAAAACTTGAAAGCAGGATCCAGTGGCTGGAATATCAGCTAGGCAAGGCGAGGATAGTCGACGAAGCAGACATTGACGCAAGCAAGGTGAGCTTGGGAACCACTGTCACCCTCCTGGACCTGGACACGTCAAAGGAACTTAAGTACACCATCGTAGGCTCGGAGGAGGCTGACCCCAAGGCGGGCAAGATTTCCGTCGCAAGCCCCGTAGGACAGGCCATAATAGGTAAAGCTCCAGGCGAAAAGGTGGAGGTCAAAGTCCCCAAGGGAATCAGAAAACTCATGATCAAGGACATAAAAGTCTAAAATTAGGCACAAGTGAGGGGTAGGAAAATCTACCACTCACTTGTATTTTCTAAGGGAATTTATCACTATTCTTGCTACAAGTTCCGGGAAGGACCACCCCTTGGCACTAGCTGCTTTAGGCACCAAGCTGGTGGCGGTCATGCCGGGGGCAGTGTTCACTTCCAGAACGTAAGGTGTTCCATCTTCCGAAAGCCGGATGTCTACCCTGCTGTAAACTCGACACCCCAGTGCAAGGTGGGATGCAACAGCCACTTCCTTTACGCGAGCCCCCACTTCATCAGGAAGATCCGCTGGACACTGATATCTAGTGATCCCAGAAGTGTACTTGGCCCTATAATCGTAAAATCCTTCCTTCGGTATGATCTCCACGATCGGAAGGGCTTCTACCTTCCCTTCCTCTTCCCACACTGTCACGGTTATCTCCCTGCCGGGGATGTATTTTTCAACCAAAAGCACCTGATCGTACTGGCTGGCCTCACGTATCCCCTTACATATAGTTTCAACGTCGCGGGCAATGGTAACACCCACCGTGCTGCCACACCCCGAGGGCTTAACAACCACTGCCTGCCAAAGGCACAAAAGCTCCTCAAGCTTTTGGTTCAGATTCCCCAGGAATTTGTCCCTTTGGAGGACGACATAAGGTGCTGTTGGGATTTTGCAGCTTTCAAATATGGCCTTGCTCACCCTTTTATCCATGGCGAGGGCGCAGCTTTCGTGTCCTGACCCTGTATATTTTTTGCCCAAAAGATCCAAGGCTCCCTGAAGCCTTCCGTCCTCTCCCCAGCTGCCATGAAGGGCGACAAAGAAAACGTCACATCTTGAAGACTGAACTTTAGACACGGCATCAAGCGCAGAGGAAACCAAAAGAGGCTCCACTTTCAAATCAAGCTCCTCCAACGCCTTAAGTACCGCCGTACCACTTGCGAGGGAAACTTCACGTTCTGGGCTATCCCCTCCGTATATAACCCCTATTTTTACGTTTTTAAGCATCTCCATCACTTATCGAACTCCTGGATAGATCGCGTGTTGAAAAAGAAGGGGTTGCTGGGGAAAGCGTCCAGGACGAAGACAAATCCTGCCCAGTCGTCGTTTTCGTTGGTCAGGTCATCCCTGTATTCCACGCTGAACCTGTAGCAGCAGTTGTTGGAATATCCCAGGCGATAGTGCATTTCCTCTAGATCCTCGGACCTAAGGTTATACCCCCAACGCACCGTAGCTCTCCAGGTTTCACTCAAGGGGAAGGACACCTTCTGGTAGAAGGCCTCTGAATCTGAATAGTCATCCCAGGACATGGGAGAATCGCCCCATACCCACCTTCTCGCCCAAGTACTGGCGAAATCCACCTTGCCTAAACTCCAGGCCACGCCAGCCCTGACATAGGTCACGTCCTGAGTGTCACCAGCTCCACTGTAGTCGTAATGCCACTGACTGGCGTACCAATAAGGCCTTACGTCCCCAAGGGATGTCCCTCCCGAAAGGGACGCACCCAAAGCTGTGCGCTTTATGGACACTTCATCGCTTCCGTCGTACGCAGAGGTCTCATACTCCCCCCAAAGGCCGCGCAACGTCACCTTGCTCTTTATGCTCTCAAGCTCGTAACTAGGGCTTCGCACCTCAAACTCCGGTTTCCTCCATAACGTGCCCTTGAAGGTGTCCCCCAGGGCCTTCTCGACCGTGACATTCTCGGCCTGGGACCACCAAAGCCTTGCGTACCAACTGCCGTCGTCGTATACGGCCCCCCACTTGGGCCTGAATCGCTTCTCATCCCTGTCGGAGTCCCAACTATAATCTCCTTCGGCGAAAAGCTTCAAATTACTGGTCGCTGCCCAATAGGCCTGCAGTGCCCCCTCGAAATCTTTCTTCGACCAGTAGTAAGCCTTCCATCTGCCGTATACACCCCCTGCCTTGTAGACGCTTCCTATGGAAAGACCTACGCCCTTGTCAGAGTCGTACACAAAGGTAGGCATAAGAGGAGAAGCTTCCTCTTTCTCTGTTAGGGGAACTATATAGTCAAAAGGATAAGTAAAGAGGAAATGTTCCTTGATGTACACCCTGGGCTTTGTGACCACAGCCCTGTAGCCAGGGAGCACTATGATCTTCTTTGTCTTGAGACTGTAGTGAGGAACGGGCTCCGGACAGGTAGTCAAGGTAGTCCTTTCCCACTTGTAGACCCTGTCGCTCTTTATCTTGGAAATAGGAGGGACCTTCTTCACCCATCCAGCTTCCGCCAGGGATTTGGTCTTTATGGTGGCAACCACGCCACCTTTGGCGTAGACGTTGCCCCTTTCTGCAGGGTAACTTCCATGGGCTTCGGTGAGGGTTCCCTCGCCAGTGGTAAGGTCCAGTTTGAGGGTTTGACCCTCCAGGCGCTGGGCGCCCTGGATTATGACGATGGGACTTTCTTTGGTTCCCAAAGCCTCAACCTTGCTCGACCGAGTGTCGTATGATGCCTTGACGGCCCAAACTCGTATGTCAGAGTACCTTATCTTTACGTTTCCTTCAGCATAAGCTAAGCCTGATTCCTGTTCGTACGTGACCGAGTCTCCCTCAAGCACCACTTCACCGTTAGGAGAAGCCATCACAACAGTCGGAACAAGCATCACAGCCGCCACAAGGATAAAGCTCAAAAAAATCTTCATCGCTGGTCTTCCCATCTCGCGTACGCCCCACCTTCCAAGGTTACCTTCCCACTCATCTCTACTACACCCAAAGATCCTTCCGCGAAAAAGTCCCTGCCCTCAATGGACAGCCCCTCGGGAAAAAGCCAACAGTTTCCCTCCTGGTTCCACTGGGCTTTCTTGCCCTTCCAGCTGAAGGGAGGATTGAACTTTTCTGCCCGTCCCTTCACATTCCAAAGTTCAGCCACCTTGCCATCATCGGTGACCGTGCCCCTGGGAGCGTCCATGAACCACAGAGCGCCATCTTTCGTGACCGATTTTACCTTTATCAACTCAAGGTTGTTCTTGTCCCCGAAGCGTTGGGCCCTCTCCGCATGGAGGGTCCAAAGGTCCCCCGATATATCCCTCTGGACCTCCACATCCTCCAAGGTCACGTCTGGAACCTCTTTGTCCTTTCGTTCCCCTGGCGTAACATTGAGGTCCCTGTAGAGCATAACGGCCCATAGGACAGAAAGGGCTAGCACAACCAGCGGTAAGGCTTTCTTCCAGTTCATGTCAGAACGACTGCCAGTACCTTATAGCTTGTAGTCGATGATGGCCGATACCCCTACCTGCTGGACCCTTCTGAAGCGCTCCAGAGGATTTTTGGAGTCTATGGGTATCAATACCTTTATTCTTATCCTGTCCTGAAAGGTAACCTCAAGCTGGGCCACGGCCTGGACCTTAGCAACAGCGTCCTTGGGACCAGCCACCTGGGCGGCACCAATGGCAACTCCACTGCCCACCGACACTATGGGTACCACCTTGGTCTCCTCGTTGGTCCCCACTCCCTTGTTGAAGGTTATGGTGTTGATGAAGTCGTTCAGCTGGCTCCCCAGGGCACTGACAATGAGTCCACCACCTACGACCCCAATCAGATCCTTTAAATCTACGGCCGAGGCGACTCCAGATATCAAGGCCAAGAAAAGGCCGCATACTGCTACGATCTTTTTAATCTTTCGCTTCATCTGCATTTTCCCCCTCTGAAAGCGTCTCTTCGCTAGTAGCTGAATCGCTCGGAACAGGCATATCTTCTGCTTCTTTTATCATACCCTGAAGTCCTGGAGGCACTGGCCAAGCGTGGACCGTGACTGCCTGGGAAGTCTCAAGATAGATATTAGTGCCAGCGGGGATCTCCTTGGCATCCCCCTTGACGAAAAACCCTCCAGCAAGCCCTACGGGACCAAGGGCTACAAGTCCCACTACGCTGGTTCCAGCAGCTATTGCCATGGTCTTGTTGTCCTTGTTGACGGATATGGCCTTGTCTCCCATGAACACAGGAACCACCTCGGGCCCCAAGGGAACTAGATGCTTGAAGGCAAAGGTTATTTCAGAAGGCCTACCAAAACTCCTAGGAGGCTTTACGTTGTCTATCTCGGCAAACACCAGGCTTCCCCTTGGTGCTACCAAGTTTCCGTCTACCACCAAGTCCTGGGCCAAGGCCAGTTTGACCTGATCACCCTTCTTTGCGACTGCCGGGCTTATAGTCTGGGTAAAGGCGGCCTTGAAGACCGTATTGGCCGGAAGCTCCACCTCTGTCCAGGTAAGGGTATCAGGGAAGAGCAAAGATAACATCCTCTCAAGCCTCATGGCCAGAGGTTTATCGACTTGTGGTTTTCCCTCAAGCAAAGTCTCCAGGGCATCTATCCTTGTGCTTACGGGGCTTTCTGGGTTCACTTTGTGGTTTACCGACCACTCAGCGACGGAAAGCTTGAAAAGCATGGAGGGATTTCCCAAGGTACCGTTCTCTATGAAGTTCAAAAGTCCGCTCTGCCTCTCGGAAATGCTCCCGGGAAGCTCGCGGCCGAAAAGGTCCTTCTCCACCTTGCCCAATCTCTCGATCAATCCTCCAGTCATGGGCTCACCGTATAGGACCATCTCCATTCTCTCCTGCGCCTTGAGGGGCAGCGGGGCCTCCTCTTCCGCCATCGCCGCCTGGGCAATGACAAGGACAAAAATCAAGCAAATCAGCATAAAAACCTTCTTCATCATCTTCTACCCCTCCTTATCTTCCCTGTTTTGACGCGGCTTCCACGAATCCTCTGAAAAGAGGATGGGGCCTTACTGGCCGCGACTTAAACTCGGGATGGAACTGGACCCCTACGTACCATGGGTGGTCCTTTAATTCTATGATCTCAACCAGGTCTCTGCCAGGGCAAATTCCCGCTATTCTCATGCCGCAGGACTCAAACCTCTCCCTGTATTCGTTGTTGAATTCGTAGCGATGCCTGTGCCTTTCATAAATGAGCTTTTCCCCGTAGGCTTCCCTTACCTTTGTCCCTTCTTCCAGCTCGCAGGGGTAAAGCCCAAGGCGCATCGTGCCCCCTAGGTCCACGACGTTTTTCTGCTCGTCCATAAGATGTATAACGGGGTTAGGCGTCCCTGGGTCAAACTCGACGCTGTTGGCACCTGCTATGTCACAAACGTTCCTGGCAAACTCGATGGCTGCTATCTGCATGCCAAGACACAGCCCAAAATAGGGAATGCCATTCTCCCTGGCGTACCTTGCGGCCTCTATCTTGCCCTCTGCACCTCTGGATCCAAAACCTCCCGGAACCAAAACTCCCTGAACGCCCTTCAGTATCTCCTCCGCGCCGTGCTTCTCCACGTCCTCGGCCTCCACTGGACGAAGCTTGACCCTAAGGTTCAAAGAGGTGCCAGCGTGGGTCAGAGCCTCCACGACGCTAAGATAGGCATCCTTGTGACTTACGTACTTACCCACCATAGCGATCTCTACCTCTTTTTCCGGGTTCATGTAGGAATGCACGAACCCCTTCCAGTCGTCCAGGTAAGGTTCCTCGTTGGTCGGCAGGCCCAGTTTTTCAAGGATTATGGAGTCGAACTTCTGCTCCTTGAGCTGGAGGGGTACGGCGTAAATAGTAGGCGCGTCTATGGCTTCTACAACATACTTCTGTGGAACGCTGCAGAAGAGGGCGATTTTTTCTTTGATGCTCCTTTCCAGCCTCATTTGAGACCGGCAAACTATGACATCCGGCTGTATGCCTATCCTTCTCAGCTCGTTCACGCTGTGCTGGGTAGGCTTGGTCTTGAGCTCTCCCGCCGCAGCTATGTACGGCACCAGGGTAACGTGGCAGTAGAGCACGTTGTTCCTCCCCACCCTGTTGGCCATCTGGCGGATGGCCTCCAAAAAGGGAAGACCCTCTATGTCTCCCACCGTGCCGCCTATCTCCGCTATGACCACGTCCACGTCGCCATCAACTTTCAGGATGCTTTCCTGTATCTCGTTGGTAACATGGGGAATTACCTGAACTGTCGCTCCTAAGTACTTGCCGCTTCGTTCCTTCGATATGACCGAAGAATATATCTTTCCCGTAGTGACCGTGTTGAGGGTACTTAAAGATTCGTCAATGAACCGCTCATAATGGCCCAAGTCCAAGTCGGTTTCAGAACCGTCATCAGTCACGAACACCTCTCCATGCTGAAAGGGGTTCATGGTTCCGGCGTCCACGTTTATGTAGGGATCCATCTTTATGATGGAGACCTTGTACCCCCTTCTCTTCAGAAGGACACCTAAAGATGCTGCTGTTATTCCTTTCCCAAGGGATGAAACTACCCCACCTGTTACAAATATGTATTTTGGCATGAAAACGCTCCTCCCAAAACAATTTTATCTTATATCAAAACTGGACCAGAATAACATCTGGCCCAGCACACCCAACGCCCTATAGTTCAAAGATGCAATAAAAACAATTGTCCCGTCCTATCTTAACACCTTCATGGGATTTATGGGCTTGTTTTTGTAGCGAACCTCGAAATGGAGGTGCGAACCTGTGGCCCTTCCGCTTGCACCCACCTTGCCTATCGCCTGGCCAGAGGAAACTCGTTGTCCTTTGCGGACCAACAACCTGCTGCAATGAGCGTACAAAGTGGAGTACCCTTTACCATGATCTATGACCACAACTCGGCCATATCCTCCCATCCATCCGGCATAAACGACCCTTCCGGCTGCGGCAGCGCGAATGATGGTACCGTAGGGCCGAGCGATGTCAAGCCCCGTGTGGAAGTCCCTCCGCTTGGTTATGGGGTGCCTTCTCCACCCAAAGGAGCTGGTTATCCTGCCCCTAAGAGGCCATGTAAAGAGGGTTCTCGAACTGGACACGGATGACTTAGCGGCGGAATAAACCGAAACCACTGGCTTGGCTCCGGGAATGAAGATCTCAACACCCTTGGCTATGTTGGCCCCCTCGAAGCCATTGGCCTGCTGTATCAATGCTACCGTGGTTCCGTATTTGCTCGCTATCTTGGCAAGCGTATCTCCATCCTTAACCTTATAGAAGATACCGTCCTGGTTGGGAATCCTGAGGGTCATACCCACTCTGAGGTAGTTGGGGTTTTTCATTTCGTTGCATCCGAAGAGGGTGTTTATGTCCAAATTGAACTTGTTCGCTATGGACCAGAGGCTGTCTCCTTCCCTCACGGTATAGGATGTTACCTCTACCTTCCTTGCCTCGGTCTTTGAATCTTTTTCCTTTCTGGCCTTAACTTCCTCTTTTGTGGCCTCCACGTCATCAGGGCTCAGGGGAATCAAAAGCTCCTGTCCCTCTGAAAGCCTATCTGGATTTTTCAGGTCATTGGCTTTGGCTATGAGGTCTGGGGATATGGAATACCTCTTACCCAGGTCATAAAGGGTATCTCCAGGGCTCACGTAGTACTCTATCCACCTTTTCTCCTCTTCCTCAGCCGGCAGACTGTCTTCAGAGGGTTTTACCTCCTCAAGTATCACCTCTTCCTGAGAGGCAACACTTTGGGGCTTTTCTGCTGCTTTTTGTTCTAGCTCCTCAGGCTGAACCTCCTCGAGCTTCACATTATCGTCAAAAATGGATGGAGAGGCAGGAAGAGGTCCTATTCCCTCTGCAGCTTTGAATGAAGAACCTTCTTCTGATGAGGCCAAATCATACCCCGCAGAAACGTCACTGGAGACGTTTAAGACGATGAAGGTTTCTGGACTTAAATTATCACTGATGGAGGATGGTTGGGCCAAGATGGGTAGCACTTCGACTCGTGCTCTCTGTCCTGCTATGATGGTAACCAACGCTGTTATACTCAACATCGTAGTTATCACCAGGTAGAAACCCACCCTGCTAGATAGGAAACTTGCCTTGCGGGAATTTTGGCCTCTCATATTGCTCCTCCTCTCAAAATATGGGCCTTGCTCAGCTTATCAATTTATCTTAATTGTTGCAAGAAATTCTTCATTGCTCGACGTGGCCTTGAGTTTGCTCATTATCAAGTTCAGAACTTCCGCCTCCTCGACGTTGGCAATCCTCCTTCTAAGGAGCCATACCCTCTGAAGCTCATCAGGTTCCATCAAGAGCTCCTCTCGCCGGGTGCCCGAGCGGGTTATGTCTATGGCAGGGAAGATGCGCTGCTCGGACAGCTTCCTAGAAAGGTGGACCTCCATGTTGCCCGTGCCCTTGAACTCCTCGTATATTACTTCGTCCATTCTACTGCCCGTATCCACCAATGCCGTGCCAATTATCGTGAGGCTTCCGCCCTCCTCTATGTTGCGCGCAGCACCAAAGAAGCGCTTGGGGAAGTACAGTGCAGCAGGATCCATACCTCCAGAAAGGGTTCTACCCGAGGGAGGTTCCACGAGGTTGGACGCCCTTGCAAGTCGGGTTATGGAGTCCAAGAGAAGCACCACATCCCTTCCCACTTCCACCAGGCGCTTGGCCTTCTCCAAGGTCAAATTGGCCACCCTCAGGTGTTCTTCCGCCGGACGATCGAAAGTGGACGCCACAACCTCTCCATCCACGGACCGCTCCATGTCGGTTACCTCTTCAGGGCGTTCATCTATGAGAAGCACCATCAGAATGACCTCAGGGTGATTTGCAGTCACAGCATTGGCTATCTTTTTCAAAACTGTGGTCTTGCCGGCCTTGGGCGGGGAAACTATCAGTGCCCTTTGGCCCTTGCCTATGGGGGCAAAAAGGTCTATTAATCTGGTGGTAAGTTCTTCCTTGGTCGTCTCCAGGTGCAACCTCTCGTTGGGGAAAATAGGCGTCAGCTTCTCGAACTGAGGCCTTCGCCTCGCCGCTTCTGGATCTGAGAAGTTGACCACCTCTACCCTCAAAAGGGCCTCGTAATGTTCCTGTTCCTTGGGGGGCCTTATGAATCCCCAGACTACGTCTCCGTTTCGAAGGCCGAACCTGCGTATTTGTGATGCCGACATGTATATGTCATGATCGCTGGGCAGAAGCCCCCGGGGCCTCAAAAAGCCGTAGCCGTCGGACAGTATTTCCAAGGTGCCCCCGCCAAAGCGAAAACCCATTTCCTCTGACTGCTTGGCCAAGATGGCAATTATGAGGTCGTCCTTGCGAAGGGTTGAAAAACCTTGAACTTTCATCTTCTTCGCGAGCTTTCTGAGCTCGGTTATGTTCTTTTTTTCCAGCTCGCTGAAGGTGTGCTTGGGTTTGGGAACCTTCTTGGATTCCCCGTTGCCGTTGGTTCCGGTGTTATCGTGCTTGTTGCCGTTGGAAGCAGAAACAACAGGGGCTTCTTCCTTGGTTTCCTGATTAGCTTCCTCAGGTTTCGTATTTGCTGCCTTCTCTTCTTCGGCGGCCGCTTCTTGGGGCTCTTGCACCTTTTTTTCTAAGTTATCGTCCATTGCCTCTTACTGCTCCCTCCCAATCTGCAAGGAATCGTTCTATGCCACTGTCCGTAAGGGGATGCTTGAAACATTTCTCCAACACACCAAAAGGAACCGTGGCTATGTCCGCTCCCGCAAGTGCAGCATCCATGACATGCTTCGGATGCCTAATGCTCGCGGCTATTATCTCAACTGGTATGTCGTGAACATTGAAGATGCTGGCTATATCGCTTATCAGCCCTATTCCGTCCTCACCTATGTCGTCCAAGCGCCCAACGAAGGGGCTGACGTACGCGGCTCCAGCCTGGGCCGCCAGAAGGGCCTGCTGTGGGGAGAAAATCAACGTGACGTTCACGTCTATGCCCTCAGCACTCAGGACGCTGGTGGCCGCCATGCCCTCCGGGGTCATGGGAATCTTCACCACCACGTTGGGGTGCAAAGCTGCCAGTGATCTTCCTTCCTCAATCATACCTTCCCTGTCGAGGGATATAACCTCGGCACTTACAGGGCCGTCCACTACGTCGCAAATCTCGAGGATAGCCTCTTTGAGGTCGCGGCCGGCCTTTGCTATGAGGGAAGGATTGGTGGTCACGCCACTAATCACGCCCCATCCATAGGCGGTGCGGATCTGCTCTATATCCGCCGTGTCAATGAAAAACCTCATGACTGATGCTCCCTTCAAACATCTATTTTATTTTTGTAAGGTTATTTACCTGGTGACCACGAAAAACGCCTTCGAGAGGACATGGCCCATACTCTCCACCGCCACTGAATAGTCACCGATGGGCAGAGGGGCACCATCCTCCTTCATCAGGTAAAAAGCGCAGAAACCGCTTTCATCAGTGAGAACTACCTGTTCCTCCGCCAAGGTGCGCCCCTTATACTGCCACCTAACGTAGAGTGTTGTGTCTTTCTGAAATGCCTTGTAGTCAAAAAGCAGGCACACGCTCCTGGTTCCCCACTTAAACTCGCTACCAGTGTTAACCGGATGGTTTACCTCGTCCAGAGCTTCGCATAGAACTAGGTCCCCTACCTGGGGAGGCTGGGTCAAATAAAAATAACCGCGCCACCTGCATAAGAGCACCGCACTAAGCGCAACAAACAAGAGGGAGAGTACAAGCAACAATCTCTTCATATGCATTATACCTTAGTAGACCCGCTATTTGACAAGGGCCCAAAAGAAAAACCGGATTTTTTATGTCAAACTATTAAATGTCTTCAAAAGAGGTTATACCATGAGGCCAGCTGTAGGTCATTTACCCTGATTGCTGGCTCTACACGGATTACTCTTTAAAGAATACACTTATTTTAGATAAAAGCAAGGGGGTGATTTCGTTGAACGCTGACTTTACGCCGAAAAAAATAGCCCTTGGTGCCATGCTTGCAGGAGCGGTCACTTTGGCCACCATGCTTCATGTTCCCATGCCTGGGCTTAGGATCTATTTCAACCTGGGGGAAGGGGTCATATACACCGTGGCGATCCTGTTGGGGCCCCGGTACGGCGCCCTGAGCGGAAGCATAGGGGCCTCTCTGGCGGACATCTTACTGGGGTACCCCCTTTGGGCTCCCATAACCTTCGTCATAAAGGGTCTGGAAGGCTTTCTGGTTGGGACTTTCGCCCCAAGAAGCCGAATCTTCGGTATAGCAGTAGGAGCTTTGGTCATGATAGCAGGATACACTACAACAGCTGGAATACTTTACGGCTGGAAGGTGGCGCCCATGGAGCTTTTGACCGACGTGCTTCAGACGGGCGTAGGTGCCTTTTTTGCCCTGGTATTTACCCCCATTATAGAAAAGCGCCTATCCAAACCCATGTCTTAATCTATAGAATTAACCAGGAGAATTAACCAGGGAGCTTTTCTACTTGCCATTCTAGGAAAAGCTCCTTTAATTCCTCTACTTTCTCCTCGTGCACAGAAGAAGGGAAGCCGTCCACGGAAGGTATCTTCTGGCATGTCTTGCCATCCACGGCGCCTGCTTTGACCATGGCTTCTATCATAGCTCTCTCTTCCTGTGGTTCGTGCCCCAACCACCTTCCCTTTTGTGCTGAAAGGAGGGCCACCAGCGCATAGGCGCCCCAGTTGGACACGTCCGAGGGGATAAGGTCGGTGCATCCCACGGAGCACAGGCACTTCTCAAAGGACGGGAGGGCCTTCTGCAGGATGTCCTTTGCCAGTCCCATGCCCACCTCGTTGCCTCCATCTCCAACCGCCAAGACCGAAACTCCCATATCCTGGGCCATTAAGGCCCCCTGGTCCAGGGGCGCGGTCCACTGGGTGATGTCCTC
>NZ_DAITZW010000019.1:0-34337 GCF_036847465.1 Thermovirga lienii
AAACCAGAGACCTTGCCTTGGCTCTTAATTTTACACAATTATATGGACGTAACTGTCCATTTCTGATGACCCGGCCAAGAAGGGAAGACCTAAGGGGTACAGGATTACCGTTCGCGAGGTCCGACTCTCCGCAGGCGCTGGGTTCATCGTTCCCATATGTGGTTCCATAATGACCATGCCTGGTTTGCCCAAGAAGCCAGCGGCTGAGATCATCGACATAGATGAGAACGGAAACATCCTGAACCTCTTCTAGTTTCAGAAGATATATCAAGGAACAGATACTCGAGGGGCCCAAAGCACAGAGGCCCCTTTTTATATATGTTTTACACATACCAATATAGGTATATATTGACGAGTAAAGCAAAATTGTTTAAAATTTTTGTGCTCCAAGAGTAGTCTATTCTTTGTTATCTGACATTTGTTGATGTCCTTACGACGGTTTGTCGCTAAGCGCGTTGTTATGAGTGTAATATGTGTTGGAGAGTGGATAGTGGAGGCTTGTTTTAGGCTTCATGGATTTTGAATGGTGGAGGTGATGGGGATGGAAATAGCGATCGTGTATTTTTCTGGGACAGGCAACACTGCCCGGATTGCTGAGGAAATAGCAAAACGTCTAAGAGATAGAGGACATAGTGTTGAAACCCAATCTGTGGAGAAGGTGGACGTAGAATCTCTGAAGGGCAAGGTCATAGGCTTGGGTTTCCCTTCCTATGGGCTTTGCTATCCGTCCATAATGGAGCCCTTCCTGAGAAACTTGCCCAGAGCGGAAAAGCCAACTCCTGCTTTCATTTTCTCTACTCACGCCTGGTCCTCTGGCGACAGCCTTGTGTGCGCCGCAGAGAAACTTCTGGAAAAGAACATAATGACCGTAGCAAGAGAGAGCTTCAAGGCTCCATCCAACGGGGCTGCTACGTTCTTTCATGAAAATCATCCGATGTACAAGATGATGGTCAAGTTTGAACCTAACCTGGGCCGCAAGCTGGATAAGTTTGCAGCTAGGGTGGACGAAGCCTTAAAGAGGTTCCAGGAAAGCCCCTTCACGGACATAGGCAAGAAGAAGTGGTATAACATATTTTTGGGCTTTTTTGCCCGTCACGTCATGGAAAGACGTCTTTACAGGGACTTTAAGGTGGACGAAAAACGCTGTGTTGGGTGTGGAAGGTGCGTCAAGCAGTGTCCCGATGGGAACCTGGAGATGAAGGATGGAAAAGCTAGATTTCTTAGGGGCAACAACTGCCTGAGATGTATGAGATGCATATCCATTTGCCCTGTGGATGCCATCCTCTTTGGTGAAAGAACCAGAGGAAAGGAGCGCTACAAGGCCAAGCTTAGGGATAAGCTGTTGGAAGAGGCACTGGAAGAAAAAGAAGGGTAAAGGTAGCCTTTTGAAAGCCCTCCTCAAAGGAGGGCTTTTTTCATTGCTGGGGCTTGACCGAGGTGGGAGTAAGTGGTATAAAACTATACAATATTTATGGAAGCAGAAGGTGTATGTAGTATGACGAGAGCTCAAAAGCTACAAAGAACAATATATATAGACGGCTTCTATTTTTATTACTTTACCGGCGTGGGACCCCCTCAGCGGTTCGACGCTTAGGCGTCTTTGACCACTAGAGGCCGGGGTCCCCTTAACTAGATGGGGACCCCGGCCTTTTTATTATGCCTTTATAGAAAAAATGTGAGAGGAGAGGAATGAAGATGAGCGCAAGAAAGTCTAATTCACGACTTGAGGACCTGCAAAGAACTGTCAAAAGAGTATGGGAGAACGTTCCTTTCTACCGGGCAAGGATGGAAGACTGGAACGTTACTCCTGATGATATAAAAAGCCTTGATGACCTTAAGAAACTTCCTTTCATGACCAAATCGGATCTGCGGGACAACTACCCGATGGGCCTTTTGGCGTGTCCGAAGGACGAGGTTGTAAGGGTGCATGCCTCTTCAGGGACAACCGGGAAACCTACAGTAGTGGCGTACACGGCAGGCGACATTGATTCCTGGACAGAATGTATGGCCAACTGTCTTAAAACGGCGGGAGTGAACGAGAAAGACGTCTTCCAGGTGATACTGGGATACGGACTTTTCACTGGCGCTTTGGGATTCCACTACGGGGCTGAAAGGTTGGGCGCCATGGTAATCCCCACGGGCGGAGGGTTCACGGGAAGGCAGTTGATGCTCATGGAGGACCTTGGTACCACGGTCTTCACCAGCACGCCTTCGTATGCCTTGTACCTGGCAGAGGAGATCAGAAAGCGGAATATAAGACATAAATTGAAGCTGCGCCTCGCCATATTAGGTGGAGAAGCATGGACCGAGGAGATGAGAAAAGAAATAGAGGAGGCCCTGGATATTGTCGCTGTCGACTCCTACGGCCTTTCGGAAGTCGTAGGTCCTGGAGTGGCCATGGAGTGCCCCCAAAGAAAGGGACTTCACGGAAACTGGGACCACTTCATCTTCGAAGTGGTGGATCCAGCAACGGGGCTTCCGGTTCCGGAGGGACAAGAAGGGGAACTGGTAATAACCTCATTGAAGAAGGAGGCTATGCCAGTTATAAGGTACAGAACCAGGGATCTCACAAGGTTGATAAGAGGAACCTGTTCCTGTGGAAGGCAGGATGTAAGGATAGACAGAGTGAAAGGTCGCTGCGACGACATGCTCATAATAAGAGGCGTGAACGTATTCCCGTCACAAGTTGAGGCAGCCCTTGCCCAGGTTCCGGAGCTTTCCCTTCATTATTTCCTGGAGGTCACCGAACGAAAGGGCCTCAAGGAGCTGTGCGTTGTGTGCGAGCTGAAAGACAGCCTTTCAGGAAAGGAATTGGAGGCCGTAGAGAGAAAAACATCCCGAGTGCTTCATGAAGTCTTGGGTATAAGGGTGGGGCTTAGGCTTGAGCAGCCAGGGACAGTGGAGCGCTCATCAGGCAAGGCGGCGAGGATAGTTAGGGTTAATTGAGAAGTTTATGAACATTAGATTTGAAACCAGAGGAGGAGGTAAGGTATCATGTTGGAGAGAAGAGACGAAAGGATGGAACAAGAGGACTTGCTGAGAGAGGAAGCGCTGAACATTGAGTACGATTTCGAAGGTCTGCCATTGGCCTACAACGAGGTAAATGGCGCGGAGCAGAGGAAAAGATGAGCTTCTGACGGGAGGGTCTTTCTTTAAGTGAAAAAGACTAACGCTGCTAGGATTCTGGAACGCTTGGGAATTCCCTTCGAGTTGTGGTCCTATGAGGTGGATCCCGACAACGTTGGCGCAGAGGCTGTGGCCGAGAAAGTGGAATTACCTCCTGAACGGGTGTTCAAGACCCTTGTGGCCAGGGGGGACAAGACAGGAGTAGTGATGGCGTGCATACCAGGCAATGCGGAGCTGGATCTCAAAGCGTTAGCTGCAGCAAGCGGCAACAAAAAGGTTGAAATGGTGCACGTAAAGGAAATTCAGGCCCTTACGGGCTACATCAGAGGCGGCGTTTCCCCTCTGGGAACAAAGAAAAAATATCCTTTGTATATAGACGAGAAGGCTCTCCAGCACGAGGCCATATGCGTGAGCGCTGGAGAGAGGGGGCTTCAGCTTTACCTGTCGCCGAAAGACCTAGCGGAGGCAGCAGGTGCCAAGTTCGCCTCCATATCAAGAGGTTAAGATGTAGCTTCTTTAACTATTTTTTCGAAGCAGGGGATACACAGGGGCTTGCCCCTTAAAAGCTTTGCCATGGTCTCCATGGTGCTTTCGCCGCATTGGGCGCATGTCACGCTGTCGGTCATCAGGGCCCGGGGAAAAGTCTCGTAAGGGATTTCTTGAATTTTCACTAGCTCCGCTAAATCTGCTTTTAAAATCTGGTCGCTTTTTTCTTTTCGTAGTGATGCGTAGAGGGCCATTTCCTCTTCGGAGAGGGTTCCCGATACGTATTTGTCCCGGAGCTCTTTTTCCCTTGGGTCCTCTGCGCGTTTAGGCTTGTTGAGCCTGGATATCCTTACGGCCATGCGGTCTGATCTTCTGTAAAACCTAAAGGCCGTCTTTCCTATATTTTCTATTTTGAGGTTGCCCTTACCGATGGTGCATCCTGTGAGAAACTGAACGGCGTCCACGGCACAGTTGTCGCATTCGGATATGCACAGTATCTCCTCGTCTTTATTATGCCCTACTGTCTTTAGGGCGGCTTCTGCCATCCTGATGCCGATGGCTAGCCCGGGGCACCAGTGGCCGTGAAAGGTCTTGGCTTGTTCTATTAGCTCCTTTGGCAATTTGCAGCTTCTCATTTTCATTCTCCTTTCAGCCATTCAGGAGGGGTTGGGTTGAAGGGGCGCTTTTGGCATAACAGAGCCACTTCCTGGGCGTACCTCTCAGGGGTTTGGGCTTCTGCCAGCTTTTTCCAGTCTACAGCGCCTTGAGTAAAGGGACAAGAGCTTATGCATACCCCGCAGTCAGTTCCAACGTTTCTCCACACCCTGTAACATTTTTCAGGCGAGTATGCCCAGTTGTCTTTCATTTTGTCCATTGGCCTACTGGGGATGGCTTTGCCTGGGCACATGGTGCTGCAGAGGTTGCAACCGTTGCAAAACCGATGGACTTTCTCGAAAAGCGGATCTTTTGGGGTCTCCAAAAGGGGCATATCTGTGGTTACAGCGCTTATCCTCACACAAGGGCCGAATTCTTTTGTTATAAGAAGACCATTCCTGCCCAAGGCCCCCAAGCCTGCATCCACCGCTGTCGGCACTAGCGGAAGAAGGTAATTGCCGTCCATATGTACCCTTGCCCTATAGCCGGCTTGCCTGATGGAGGATGCTAGGGCCAAAGCTGTAACCGCAACGTTGAGATATCCCCTGACAGTCTCCACGCTTTGGGGAGCCAAGGGGCCTCGGTGGATCATATCGGGATCCATAGCCCGCACAATTATAATTCCCCAGGGCAGTATATCCTTTATCTCTTCTCCATATACTTCTTCTTTCCTGCCGCGGTGGGAGTAGTAATGATAAGGTTTCAGAGCCAGTATTCCTACAAGGTCGGCTCCGAAGTGGAGACAGAATCCCCTTACCCATTTTGCCCAGGTTTCGGGAGATTGCTCTATCCTGGTAGGAGAGGGTGCTGTATCGACTAAAGGGTGCCAGCTCGCCAAAAGGCCAAATACCCCGTCGATTATTGGACCTGCAAGGGGGGTCCAGGTTGGGGTTTGGGGGCTTCCGATGTTTGGAAGGGCCCGAAGCTCGTCATCAATGGGCTTTTTGTGGGGGTTTCGGGCATAGTAATCATTATATGCTGTTCCTCCCACGCTCCAAGCCATCCTCGCAAACATGGTGTCTCTTTCGTCTATTCTTTTTTTCATTCCTTGTTTTCTCCCTGATTTGTGATATACTTGCCCGTTGGCCCTATTTTCGTTTATTAAGCCTGCTTGTGCAATAGTATAATAAAACTTATGGAAGACAAAATAAAAAGCGAGGGAAAAGTTATGTATGATGCCGTAATAGTTGGAGCCGGTCCGGCAGGGCTCTTTGCTGCAAGGGAAATGATACGTGGAGGCTTGAAAGTGGCCATCATAGATAAGGGGAGGAACATTCAAAACAGGACCTGCCCCATGAAGGATGGTCGTTCTGATAAGTGTCTTCACTGCAAGCCTTGCAACATTATATGCGGTTGGGGTGGAGCTGGGGCGTTCAGCGACGGTAAGCTTACCCTCACGCCTGAGTTTGGTGGCAACCTAGACAAATATATAGGAAGAGCTGCGCTCGTATCGTTGATAGATGAGGCAGATAAAGAATACCTGAAGCATGGGGCCAGCACGCAGGTTTTCGAGCCAGACCCTGCCTTTGCAAGGGACGTGGCTGTCAGGGCAAGCTCTGCAGGTTTGAGGATAATTCCTGCCAGAATAAGACACATGGGGACCGACCGCTCCAAGGACATTTTAAAGAGCATGTACGACGAGATTGCTTCTGGCTGCGATGTGTACATGAACCAGGCTGTGGAAAAAGTTTTGGTTGTGGATAACGAGGCGAAAGGAGTAATCTTAAGGGACGGTACTACGATAGAAGCCAAGGTAGTTTTGCTGGCTCCTGGTAGAGAGGGAGCTTTCTGGATGGAGGAAGTTGTAAAAGAGCTGGGCATCCAGATAAAGTCTCTCCCTGTGGACATCGGAGTCAGGGTGGAGATTCCTTCCGAATGGGCAGAAATGCTTACAGAGCAGTTCTACGAGGTGAAGGCTATTTTGGATACGCCTACCTTCGACGACCAGGTAAGGACCTTCTGCATGTGTCCCCACGGGGAAGTGACCACTGAATACCTGGAGCAGCACGGCATACTGACCGTGAACGGCCACAGTAACAAGAACGGTGAGGGCAAGACGGAGAACACCAATTTTGCCATATTGGTCTCCACCGAGTTCACCAGCCCCTTCAAGGACCCCAACGGATATGGAAGCTACATTGCAAGGTTGGCCAACTTGCTAGGCGGAGGGGTGTTGGTTCAGCGCCTTGGAGATCTCAAGCACGGAAGACGTTCCACGCCTGATCGCATAGCCAGGGGACTCGTGAGACCTACGTTGACATCTGCTGAGCCGGGGGATCTGTCCTTCGTGCTACCTTACAGACACCTTACCGACATATTGGAGATGATCCAAGCCCTGGACTCCATAATACCTGGAATAAACGGTAAGCATACCCTTCTCTACGGAGTTGAGGTCAAATTCTATAGCTTGAAACTAGAGCTAGGCCAGGACCTAATGACTAGCATACCGGGACTTTACGCTTGCGGCGATGGTGCAGGGGTGACCCGCGGGGTGATACAGGCCTCGGCAAGTGGTATAGTAGCAGGAAGGGCGATAGTTAATAGATTGAAGTAAGTTAACCGAAAAAGCAAGAAAAACGAGGCAGGAATGAGGTTTCTCCTGCCTCGTTTTTTATAGGAAACCCAAAAGCTTGGGCAACACCATGGAAATGGGTTCTATGTAGGTTACGAGCATGAGTATGACAAGCTCTGCAAGGACGAAGGGATAGACGGCCTTGGATATTTCCTCCAAGCTTAGACCCGTTATCCCGCAACTCACGAATAGGCACACCCCGACGGGAGGGGTAGCCATTCCTATGGCGAGGTTCAATACCATTATGAAACCAAAATGCAGAGGGTTAATACCTAACTTGGCTGCCACAGGGGCAAGGATGGGTGCCAAAAGTATTATTGGCAGCTCCAGTCTCCATGAACATGCCGACGAAAAGCAGGAAGATGTTTATCAACAGGAGGAATACGTAAGGGTTTTCCGTTATGGAAAGGAAAAGATTGGCAAGCTTCAAGGGGATCATGTTCGCTGCTATGACCCAGGCGAAGACGTTTGCCATGGATATTATGAGCAGTATGGTGGCGGTGGTTATCCCGCTTTGGAGAAGAACTCCAGGGAGGTCTTTCCACTGGAGCTCCTTGAAGACGAACTTGCCGACGAAGAAAGAGTATACTACCGCAACTGCTGCCGCTTCCGTGGGAGTGAATATGCCGCCCAGAATACCTCCGAGGATTATCACAGGAGCCATCATAGCCCAGACGGCATCCTTGAATTCCACAGCTACCCTCTTCAGTGAAAAGTTGTCGTACTTGGCATAACCCTTCTTCTTGGATGTGCTGTAGACGATCACCATGAGAGCAAGACCCAGAAGAACTCCGGGGATAAACCCTGCAGCGAATAGCCCCCCTACTGATACTCCCACGGAGACGCCGTATATTACCATGATTATGCTCGGCGGGATGATGGGGCCTATGGTTGCCGCAGATGCAGTTAAGGCGGCGCTGAAATCTTTCTCGTATCCGCTTTTCTCCATGGATGGTATCATTATGGCCCCTATGGCTGAGGCGTCAGCCACGGCAGAACCGCTTATGCCCGCAAAGAGCATGTTTGCCACGACGTTCGCGTGGGCAAGACCTCCTCTTATGTGTCCCACCAGGCTGTTGGCAAATCTTATGAGCCGTATGGTTGTGCCGCCTTTGTTCATTATGTCTCCAGCGAGGATGAAAAAGGGCACGGCCATCAATGGGAAGGAGTCTATGCCTGTGAACATCCTTTGAGCTACTACTTGAAGGGGGACGCCCATGGCTATCAGTGCTGCAAGACCGGTGAGCCCCAACACCAATGCCAGGGGGATCCCAATGGCGAACGTAACAGCGAAAGTCAGAGCAATAATGGTCATCATTTTTTTGTACCCCCTTCATACACGTTTTCTGTAAGCTCGGCATCAGCGGTGGATAGGGTATCGCTGGTTCGCTCAAAAAGGAGCCTTATGGTGTGAAGCAGTATGTAAAAACAGCCCACCGGAATGCAGAGGTAGGGTATGATCATCGGAAAATGGATGGCTGGGGAAACCTGGGTTCTTAGTTCCCACACGAGCTTCAGGCCTTGCCAGATAAGAATAGCCATGAAGCAGGCGATAATGATCTCTGCAAAGGTGTTTACTGCCAGCCTCGTTCGTCTCGAAAGTCGGGACACTAAAAGAGTCACTCCTATATGGCGCTTCTGGCCCATGGCCAGGCCGGCCCCCATGAAGGTCACCCATGCCATCATGTACCTGGCTGCTTCCTCCGACCAGCTCAGGGGATTGTTGAGGACGAACCTGAAAAACACTGCCGTGAAGGCTATGATGCTCATAGAGGCCATAAGGGTTATGATTATAACCTTCGCTATTTTGTCCAGGGTTTTGAGAATTGGGGTGATAACCTTCATACCTTATTGCTCCTTCCATGTGGGGCCCGAAAGGCTTCGGGCCCCCTTTTTCCCTGATTTACTCAAGCATCTCTTTTTCGTCTTCCTCAGCGTCCTTTACAGCTTCCATTACCTTTTCTACCCACTCTTCACCAACTTCTGCCTTTACGTATTCAAGCACTGCCGGTTGCGATAGATCCCTAAACTCCTTGGCCTCCTGGGGAGTGGGAACGTAAATGGTCATTCCATGTTTCTTCAGGTTCTCTATACCCGTTTGAACCTGACGTTCTGTGAGAGCTCTCTGGGTGATCTTGAAGAGCTGGGCTCCCTCAAAGAGGGCCTGCTTGATGTCCTCAGGAAGTTTTTCCCACAGCTTGCCGTTTATGAACATGATGAGGGGGTTGTACAGGTGACCATCCAGGACAACGTACTTTTGGACTTCATAGAACTTCATGTTGTTTATAAGGGTGATGGGGCACTCTGCACCATCGACTACGCCCTGCTCCAGTGCCATGTAGAGTTCACCAAAGGCGATGGGAGTCGGAGAGGCACCTAGAGCCTCCACCAGCTTCATGTGGGCCGGGTTCTCCATGGTCCTCAGTTTGAGCCCCTTCATATCTGCAGGGGATTTTATCTGCTTTTTGCCGGTGAAGAAGTGGCGGTAGCCGTTCTCACTTATGGCAAGACACTTGATGCCCGTGACTTTGTACATCTCCTCCATGAGCTCCTGGCCGAACTCGCCGTCCAGCACGTTCCAGGCTACGTACTTGTTGGGGAACAAATAGGGGATGTCGAAGACCATTATGGGCTTGAATAGTGTAGGTATAGGCCCAGTGGTAATGGTCCCAAGCTCTATGGTTCCCATCTTGAGTCCTTCCAAGATCTCCTTTTCGTTACCCAGCTGGCTGGCATGGAATACGTCTATTTTTACCTTCCCCTGTGTCTTGGTTTCTACGTAGTTCTTGAACACTTCAACGGCTATGACTGTCCTGTCGTTGGGATCCGCAGGGCCAGCATTGGCCAGCTTCATTTTGATAACATCCGCCGCAAAGGCACCACTGGCCATGAAAGTGGCCACAAGCACCAAGGAAATGAACAAACCAAAACGCTTCATACTGCACCTCACCCCTTTTTGGTTTTTTCAGTAGAACAAAAACGCACTACACACTAAGCTACCCCTAGCTGTACTACTATGACCTTCTCACCTCCTAATTTAGTACACCGCTTATTGGTTTATTATTCTACAAGAATAAACTATTTGTGTCCAAAGTTTATTTTTTTGTCTGACCTTTAAGGACATCTTTGCAGGCTACCAGCCTCCACCTCCGCCTCCACCTCCACCTCCGCCGGAAAATCCGCCTCCGCCAAAGCCCGATGACCCTGGAGAGACGCCGGAGGAAGCGATGGCGCTCCCTATGCTTCCAGAGAGATTGCTTACCAGGTTTCCATAATAAATGCCTCCGTAAAAAGATCTGCCCGAATACCAAGCGGGGGAATAGTTGCTGGCAGAAAGCACATCCTGGAATTGAGATGCCCACGCCTTTTCGACGCCAAGTGCTATTGCGAAGGGCAGTAGCCTTTCAAAGTGTTCAGGTGTCCTATCTGGGATGGGAAGGGATGCAAGGTGTCTTATCCTGTCTTTTTCCGCTACTTGGAGGTACATTCTTAGTCCCTTAATGTGGCGCAAAAGCTCAGCTCCTTCAGGCGTGTAGTTTTTCATAAGCCTCCAAAAGACCAGGTTTAGGATCATGATCACTACGACACTGATGGCAAATAGGGGGGAAACCACAAAGGCCAGGGTTGTTACGCCAAAAATTTCTCCCATGACAAAGGGAATGCTGAAGGCAGCCATAATAAAGGCCCTCAAAACAAGCCAGAACTTGCTTCTTGAGATAGCTTCTTTAAATAGAGAAAGTGTGGATGTAAAGAGCTTTGCAGTTCCCAAAGTCCATATGGAAAGCCAAAGGGTCATGAATGCGAAAATCCCCGTGGATCCTTTTAGTGTGGATAGGAAGAAACCGCTTATGGTCAAAAGTATGGCGGACAGGGTGCAACCTGCAAGGACCCATTTGAGGTTGCTCTTTAAGTATCTTTTGCCCCAACTATTCAACCATTCCTTCAATCCGTTTCTGGCTGCCTTGATATGAGAAGCGCTGCTTTTGTCCAGGGAGATATATGGCATGTCCCGGAAAAGCTCAGCAAGAAATTTTTGCTCCGGGAGGCTTAGGTCTGTGTCTTGGCCCTGCTGACGAATTAAGGTGTACTTTTTGTTTTTTCCCAGAAACTTGAGCAGGCCCTCTTCTTTTTCCTCTATCTTGATGAAGCCTTTTACCGCAAGGTCAATTATGGTGGACACAAAGGCGTCTTCGTTAAATTTTTGCCTATAAAGGTAGGACGCTTCCGAAGGCAAAAGCCCTTTAATTGGGCGAAAGATGGGTATGATGGGACCTGCCTTTATGTCTTTTCCTACCTTTAGCCACGTGAGGCCGTAATAAGAGGTTACCAAAAGCAAGCATATGAGAGGTAAAAGCCAGTTAAGAGTGGCGGCCGTACGGTATTGTTTTTGCCTCTTTTTGTACTCTTCAGAGGGATTTACGTATCCCTTTGGAAAAGATACAGCTATGGTCAGCCCCTGGTTTTCTAGTAGAGGTGATGTGGTCTCAAAGTATGCAACGCTTCCGTCCTTTTCCCAACGGGCCTTTTGTTCGTGAGAACCGAACCTTCCTGTGTAGGCCGTCATTTGAAGAATAGGCGTTCCTTCGGGCAGCGAAACCCAAGCCCTTGCCTTGTCAATAGGGAAGGGCCAGTTGTTCCCGGTGGCGTTCCAATATATTTCGTCGTGATCCTCGAAGAAGGAAACTTGGCTAGTCTGGTAAGTTATGGTGTATGTGTGTATTCCTTTTGATAGGAGTTTGTTGGGGTCTCCTATCCTTATCTTAAGCATGTTTCCTTCCGTGGATGTTTTATGAGGGACGCTTCTTCCGTCCAACAGGACCTCCAATAGGTGAAAGTCCATTCTCATGACGTTTCCCATCTTGTCCTTGTACTTTATGGGGAAGCTCCTGTATATTCCTCTTTTGATTTCCCTGTTTTCAACTAAGAAGGTTATGTCTTCTCTAACTGTCAAGGTTCCGTCTTTTGATACATCGATAACGCTTGAAAACTCCAGTATGCGCTCCTTTGAGGATGCAGCCGAAGGTCCTCCTCCCAAAAACAGAGCAAAGAACAAAACAAAAAGGGCAAGGTACAGCGGTTTTTTGGCCATAATACTAGGTCTTCCTTTCTTTTGTCAGAGCCCGGAGGTACTAAAATTTGACCTGGGGAACATCGAGGTCTTCCTCAGGGGCATCGAAGTACTCCCTTTTGGAGAAGCCAAACATGCTAGCGAAAAGATTGTTGGGGAACACTTGAATCATGTTGTTGTACTCCCTTACTGCTCCGTTGTAATACCTTCTGGCCATTTGAATGTCCTGTTCCAGCTCGGAGAGCGTGTTCTGCAGGTTTAGGAAATTTTCGTTGGCTTTAAGCTCTGGATAGTTTTCTGCCACCGCAAAGAGACTCCTTAATGCCTGCTGTAGGGCACCTTCTGCCTGGGCCCGCTCAGAGATAGAGGAGGACTGGGTTGCAGCAGCTCGGGCTAAGGTCACCTTTTCTAGTAAGTTCTTTTCGTGAGTTGCGTAGCCTTTCACTGCTTCCACCAGGTTCCCTATCAGGTCGCTCCTTCGCTTGAGCTGCACCTCTATGCCGCTCCATGCCTCGTCTACCATGTTCCTGTGTTTTACCATGGAGTTGTATATACTTATGGGCACGAAGACGATGAAGGCCAAAATCACTACAAATAAAAGCAAGTAAAACATGTTACCCCTCCTTTTTTTATTAAAAAAGCCGAGGCATTGAGCCTCGGCTTTTCGTGGACGCTAAGATTCATATATCGAGGTTTCGCACTTCCCTGGCATGGGCTTCTATGAATTCCCTTCGGGGCTCCACCTTGTCGCCCATGAGGATGCTGAAATATTCGTCTGCCGCCACGGCGTCCTCTATCTCTATTCGCTTACATACCCTGGTTGCAGGATCCATGGTGGTCTCCCAAAGCTGAGATGGGTTCATCTCTCCAAGACCTTTGTACCTTTGTATGTTGAGTTTTTTGCCATCTCCAACTTTCTGCCTCAGGTTGTTTAGCTCCTTGTCGCTGAAGCAGTAGTGGATCTCCTTGCCTATTTGGACTCTGTAAAGGGGAGGTTGAGCTATGTAGAGATGTCCCCTCTCTATAAGTTCGGGCATGAACCTGTAGAAGAGGGTTAAAAGCAACGTTCTTATATGGGAACCGTCCACGTCAGCGTCGGTCATGAGGAAGATCCTGTGGTAGCGAAGCTTGCTTATGTCGAAATCTTCCCCGATACCCGTTCCCAGGGCTTGGATTATGGTCCTGACCTCGTTATTGTCCAGGACTTTGTCCATCCGAGCCTTTTCCACGTTGAGTATCTTTCCTCTCAAGGGCAATATGGCCTGGAAGTGTCGGTCCCTTCCCTGCTTGGCGGAGCCTCCTGCTGAGTCTCCCTCTACTATGAAGAGTTCCGATTCCTCTGGGTTCCGGCTGGAGCAGTCGGCTAGTTTTCCAGGTAAGTCAAGCCCCGCAAGGGCAGTTTTACGCCGCACTAGCTCTCTGGCCTTCTTTGCGGCCTCTCGCGCCAGGCGGGCTTTAATGGCCTTTTCCACCACCGGTTTCAGTATCTCCGGCCTTTCGTCTATCTCCACCATTAGGCCATCGTAGAATATGGAATCTACGATACCTTTTATCTCCCCATTGCCCAGTTTCGTCTTGGTTTGGCCCTCGAACTGAGGCTCTGGAAGCTTCACGGATATTACCGCCGTAAGGCCTTCCTTGAGGTCATCGCCAGAGAGGTTGGGATCCTTATCTTTAAGGAGTTTGTTCCTTCGTGCCATCTCGTTGATGGCCCTGGTTAGGGCGGTTCTGAATCCCGAAACATGAGTTCCACCTTCCACGGTATGGATCAAGTTGGCGAAGGCAAAAACTCGCTCCAGGTAACTGTCGTTGTACTGTAAGCCTATCTCCACGGATACGCCGTCTTTTTCCCCTTTGACTACCACAGGAGGAGTGAAGAGGGGGTTTTTGCCTTTGTTGAGATACTCTACGAAAGAGGATATACCGCCCTCATAGTGGAAGGTCTTTTCCTTGCCCGAAATCCGATCCTTCAAGATGATGGTTAATCCCGGGTTGAGGAAGGCCATTTCTCTGAATCTACTGCTCAGTATGTCCCATGAGAAGGTGGTTTCCTCAAATATCTCTCCGTCGGGCTTGAACTCTATTAGCGTTCCTCGTTTATTGGTGCTCTCACCGCAGCACAGCTCAGAGACCGGTTTTCCCCTCCTGTAACTTTGCCTCCATTCCCTTCCGTCGCGCCAAACCGTAAGGTTCAGCCACTCGGAGAGGGCGTTCACCACTGAAACACCTACGCCATGAAGGCCACCGCTTACCTGGTAGGCCTTTTTATCGAACTTACCTCCAGCGTGAAGAGTGGTAAGAACTACTTCAGCGGCTGGTTTTCCCGTTATAGGATGGGGATCTATTGGAATTCCTCGACCATTATCCTCTACGGAGACGTGGCCATCCTCATGGATGATGACCTCAATCCGATTACACCATCCCGCCAAGGCCTCGTCCACCGAGTTGTCCACTACCTCGTACACCAGATGATGAAGTCCCCTGGTCGTAGTGTCTCCTATATACATTCCTGGCCTGCGCCTTACGGCTTCCAGGCCTTCAAGTATCTGAATGTCTTGCGCCGTGTATTGCTTTGCCGATGCTGTCATTTCTTATCTCCCTCTTCTTTCACTTTTGATGCAAGTTTCATGCCTCTTTTGATGAACTCTTCGGACCTTCGCGCCACGGTCATGGGTTGAAAACCCGTGGCCATGACGGAGCCGTCCCGGAGTATGATGGCAGTTTCGTTGCCTTCTCGAACCAAGGCCAATACTCGGTCAATATGCACAAACGTGTTTTGCTCAAGGACTAAAAACACAAAGAAGACCTCCTGAAAGGTTATATATAGCACAAATGCTACATATAATTTTACCACATGTAGCCCTCATCGAAGGGAATTTTCGTCATGTGCTGCCTTTATAGGGCAGAAAGGGCGCTTATTATTTCGTCAACCTTCATCAACATGACGCCTATGTTCTCAAGCTCCTTCTTGCCCCTTTCATAAAGCCCTGAGATTGCGTCCTCTGCCGCTATGATGTTGTAGTCTCTCTCGCAGGCCTCATATATGCTGCTTCTAGGGCAGTTGGGGAAGTTGGAGCCCGAGAAAACCAGGGTCGAAGCGCCAAGCCTCATCAGTACCTCTTCGAGACACGTCTTGTAGAAGGCTCCGAACCGGCTTTTGTATATTATGCACTCTGATGGCCCTAGCCACTGGGGCTTTCCGGCCAAAAGCAGGGGAACATCAAGCTCTATGGGGTTTTCAAGCAAGTCTGGAGCAAGTTGACTCCCTCTGGAATAGGCCAAAACGGGTCCCCCTTTGGATACTATGGAGCTTCTCCTGAAGGGCTCCGCGTTGGAGCCGTCGGGGAGGTATATCCTGACTACGTGAACTATGGGAAACCCTTTCTTTCTGAAAGCCTCGCACAATCTGCCGGCCTTCTTTGAGACTTTTTCGTTTTCTTCTCTTCCAAAGGGGTTGCCGGGCAGAAAGTCCACCTGCAGGTCCACCGTTACAAGACAAGGCATGTTCATGAAAGCTCCTCCTTCCTCATGGTGAAGGCCAGCGCAGTGCATGAGCCCCTCCACGGACAAATGCTGCAGTTGGTTTCGTTGGGAGTAAAGGGGCCCCAACAGGCCAGTGATGCTACCTCTTGTATCTTCTGCGCCTCTTCCTCCAGGAGATCTAGGGAGAAGGGGACGTTCTCCAAGGTTCCCTCAGGCAAGTGATATATACCAAGCCCTTTTGGGGGCTTTTGAGTCATCTTCCAAAGAGCTGTGCCGTAGAAGAGGAGCTGGTCCTTGTAAAGGGCCTTGGAGGCTTCCTGAGGTGCCGTTATCTTGTAATCAACGATCCAGAAGGCTCCTTGATCCTCGAAGACCAGGTCCATGTATCCGGTCATTTCGGTTTTGCCTCCCAGGTCCACTCGGAAGGGAAGTTCCTTCATGACCTTCGAGGACGCCCTTACCTGGGAAGCCAGTGGGCTTTCAGCAAGCTTGGATAACCATGCCCTTATGATCTTAAGGGTGGAGCTTTCTCTGTAAAGAGGGCGCAGGTAGGGAGGAATTATCTTGAGTCGTTCCATTTTTTTTGCTTCATCTAGGGGGAGGAGCACATCCAGGGATTCCTGGCTGTAATCCCAATCCTTTAGGATCCAGTGAGTTAGGCTCCCCATGTCGCTGCCGCCCCTGCCGTCCTCTGTGGGGGATTCCCAGGCTATATCCAGCCCCTGGCGATATTTCATCCTGTAAGCGTGGGGGCAGAACCTGTATAGAGCGTATATGCTGGCCGTTATGTTCTCGAGGAACGTTTCCTCAACGAGGGGCTTTTTCTCTATGGTTACAATTGGTCCAAGAGAGCAGGAGGGCTCGGGTTGCTTAGGGCTTTGGGCCCCCTGGTTTTGTTGGTCAGAATAAAGTATCTTAACGCTTTCTTCTTCTTTCATCAATTCTTCCATCCTCAGGAGGATAAGCTCAAGCCACGAGTTTTTCTTGGGTTTCAGCCTGCCTTGATTGTCTAGGTTGCTCACTCCACAGAGGATCAAAGAGTCCTTTGCCCTGGTGCATGCGACGTACAGGAGCCTTTCTTGCTCCTCCAGGATCTCCTGAGACTCAAAGAGGGAGTGTATGTCCTTGCTCAGAAGTTTTTGTTCTTTTTGGGGCAGCCATTCCTCTGGAAGTTTGCTGATGGCCACGCCGAGCCACTTGGAGGGCAAGATGGAGTCGTTTCTCTTGTTGGAGGAGTTCTCAAGACCCACTACCGCTACCACGGGAAATTCCAGCCCCTTGGCGGCATGCACTGTCATGACCCTTATCATATCGTCGTTTTCGCCGAGGATGTCAGCTTCCTGTAGGTCTGACTCCAGATACGTGGCTCTCTCCATGTAGGCAGCAGTCCCTTCCAGGCTAGGGTCAACGAAAGTCTCGTACTCCCTTATAACGTCTATGGCCTTTCTCAAGTTTGCCGCTATTCTTCTGCGCTTCCAGCTTGGATAGGCAAGGAGGATCCTGCCATCTTCCAGGAGGGAGGCGAGGGCCCATGAGGCACCCTTGACCTTGGCTACCTTGCGGAGTCTTTCGAAGGCCTTCCATTCCTCCGGGTGGTTCCGCTGAAATAAAAAGATGAGGCTGCAACTTTCGTTGTCTGCTTTCTTATGTTCCTTCACCAGGGAAGATGCTTCCTCAATGGGAAGGCCACTTAGAGGAGAGCATAGGAACGATGCCGTGGCAAGGTCGTCTTCGGGGTTCGCCAGTGCCTTGAGCAGGAAGGATATGTCCTTGGTCTCCCCTCGACCATAGAAGCTTCTGTTCCCCTCAAAGTAGACGGGAAGGCCAAGTTTCTCTATAAGGACGTTCTCTATGGCATCGTACTGAGTTCTGCTGGGTACGAGAATGGCAAAGTCCCTGTAGCGAAGGGGCCTCAGTATGAAATTGCCCTTTTCGTCTTTGTCCCAAATGGTCTTTTTACCCTCCACGGACTGGACGATGAAGTGCCCAAGGGATTCGAGAGCTCGTGCCCTGAGCTGATCGATTTTTTCTTTGTCCTCCTTGTCGGGGCAGGAGGTTGCAATTATTAGCTTGAAGGGCTCTACGGTGCTTTTTTGGCGCTTTTGCCACCATTGGTGATGTTTAGGCGCCTCTAGGGGCATGAAGGGTTTTTGGATGTCTTTTGCTATGGTGCTAGGCCATATCTTGGAGAACATATTATTCACCTTCTCCATGACGGCCCCCTTGCTCCTGAAGGATATGTCCAGGTTTATGGATTTGGCGCAGGATGAGGAGTGGGATTCCCTTATGTACTCCCAAAAGACCTTGGGTTGGGCGTGGCGGAATCGGTAGATGGACTGTTGGAGGTCTCCCACTATGAACAGGGTGGAATCCCCTTTGTTTCTGATGGCCTTGAGCATAAGGTCCTGGAGGCCATCGGTGTCCTGAAACTCGTCCACCAGGATATGGGCAAAATTTTTCGCGTATCTTTCGTCTCTATCCAGGGCCCACAGGGCGAATCGGATCAGATCGTCGAAGGAAAGGGTTCCTCTATTGTATCGAGCCCTTTCAACGTACTTCCATAAGACGGAGAAGACCTTTACCAAGGTCATTCTCGCCCTTTTTTCTTCGTGGGGGACTCCCTCTTTTATGAAGCTTGCGGCTTGGAACCATCCTGTGTTGCTGTCTCTGAACTCTTTGAGACTAAGGCCCAATGTTTCCTTCAAGAACTCATCTGCTGCCTTTTTGACTTTTCCGTTTTGAAGGGCTCTCAAGGGCCCTTCATTTCCAAAAAGGTCCATTATGAAATCTGGGGCATTTGTCTCGTCTATGGGCTCTTTCCATTTATTGTGGAGCCAAAGAAGCCTTTGGGAAAATTTTGCCTTTTCCTTGTCAAGGTTGGTTTGGCCTTTGATATGGGGTATGAGCTCTTCGATCCAGAGACTTTGGGCCTCTTGCCACTCCCCAAGAAGGCGCTCCAATAGTAGAGCCTTTATTTTGTCGTCCTCTGCTTCCATGTTTTCTGCCATGGACCAGACGTCCTCGGGGCTGTAGCCTCGGCTTGCGTAGGAGCTTATGAATTTTTCTGCGGACTCGGAGATGGTCTTTGCCCCGAAGGTGTTGAGCAAATCTTCCAACTCCGAGGAAGAGAGGATCTTTTGTGCCCTTTCCTTCCACTCCTTGGGTAGCTGGTCCAGGAGGACTTCTTCTTCCTGATAATCCAACGCCCGCTCTATGGTAAGCCAAAGAGACGCGTTTTCGGCGTTAGTTATGATCCTTGCGTTAGGGTCCAGATCCAAAAACAGGCCCGATTCCTTCATGACCCGCATGGCGAAGGCATGAATGGTGGATATGTAGGCATCGTCCATCCTGTCGATGATGTCATTGAACGTATCCGACATGGCGGGAAGATCAAGGACCAGCCGTTTCAGGATCTTTTCTATTCGCTCCTTCATCTCCGCTGCTGCCTTTTCAGTGAAGGTTATGGTCAGTATGCTGTTCAGCGGGACCTCCAGGACAGAGACCAGCCATATGAACCTCCAGGCCAAGGTGAGGGTCTTGCCTGAACCTGCTCCGGCGCTCACGGCTATCAGCTTCTCCTCGGAGGTGACGGCCTCCAGCTGTTTTTCCTCCAGTCCCTCCTTGTCCTTCAGATAATTGAAGAGCAAGGTTCTTTTGTCTGAAGTTTTTTTACTCATCTTCCTCAGTGCCTCCAGAGGGGGTTTCCTCTCTCCTGCAAAGCCCTCTGTAACCGCAGACCTTACAGGTGTCGGAGTTGTAATTCGGAGGAAAGTTTCCTTCCTTTAGGGTTTTGGCCCATTCCTCAAGTTTCTCTAACGCCCTTTCCTTTTGCTCTGATAAGGATCTAAACTTTTTGTCTGGTGCTTTTTCATTTTCCGAGCGGCTTGCCATTACAAAACCGCCGTCTCCCATGCATAGGTATATAACTCCATTCACTGGCATAGAGGGTTCTTCTTGTTCCCACGCAAGGGCATAAGACGCCAGCTGAAGGGCCTTACTATAGTTTGGGGAGCTTCCGAGCTTGTAATCATAAATGAAAACTCCGTCCTCTACCACGTCCACCCTGTCACAACGGCCTCGGAACAGGCATCCCTCCACATTTATGGATAGCTCCTTTTCTGTGAGAAGGTTCTTTCTCGATAATTTCAATTGCTCATCGAGCGTCTCCTGGAGTTTGCAGAGCCTTTTAGCCTGGAATTTGAGCCTTTTATTGTGCCTGTTGAGGGGGCCCTTTGGGTCCAAAAGCGCCGGATAGTGCTTTCCCAGCTCTTGATCCCATATGTTTTCCACTATCTCTTCCAGGGGCATAGAGGTAGTCAGTTTCCTTTTCCAGGCATTCTCCCAGAGACTGTGGATGAAAATGCCTGCCCTTTTGGTATCGAAAAGCCCTATTACCGGTTCTTCTATTTTCAAGTGGCGAGATGCCATGTACCTGAAAGGACAGTCGTTCCAGACGTCCAGGTCGCTTAAGTGGGCTTTTTCTATCTTTTCAGTGAACCTAGCTGTGGGAAGATCCTTTTTCCTCAGCAGGTTGAACCTCTTGGGTACCAAGGGCGTATCTTTTTCCCTTACCTCTAAAGGTTTTATGCGAAAGTCATCGTCTGGAGGTATTACGTCCTTGAGTCCCCTGGTCAAAGGAGAGTCGTGAATCCTTTTGGCCCATGGAGTGTTTCCTTCCAAGGCCTTTTCGAGGAAAGGGGATCTTCTCAGGGGCCTACCTGCGTCGTCCTGTAGGGGGCGGCTCACGATAGAAAGCTTTGTCCCGCAGCACATAAGCCTACGCAACAAGGCATGACGTTGCTGTCTTATCTCCGGGAGTAAGGGCAGGTGAAAGGCCCCCAGAGCTAAAGACGGATCATCGTGCAGGGTCTCTCGCTCCTCGTCTGTCAAAAGGGGGCCTTGCCTAAGGTTTCCTGGCCATGAGGAAGAATCGGCCCCTGTAAGTATCCATACGTCGTGATACGTTAGGACCGGGGGAGTGGCAGTGTAGACCGAGATGGAGCCTTTGATCTTTACGCCTCGCCATAGGTTTGACCGCTCGGCCCATGCAGCTAGGAAGGCCATGGCATCTTCTTTTCTTAACGGTTCTTCCCCTGCTGGTCCTATGTCTGGTTCCGCTTCCTTTATCTGAAGGGCCTTTTCCTCCAACTCTTTTATGGCTTGGTTCGTTTGCCGGGCGTCCTCGTCCAGTTCGGTCAGGTCCTGGATCTCCCAAGAGAGAGCTTTCCCCCATTGGGATGTCCGCTCTGCTTTCCCTGCCAGATTCAATAGGGCTTCATAGAGCTCAGAGGGAGTGCCTCCTCCTTCTATTTTTTGGGTGAAGGAGACTATTCTGTCCAAGTGTTTCAGACAAGAAGGAGCGTTTGAGGACAAGAAGGACCTCCAGCCTTCAAGGCCCTTGGGGGCTTTTTCCAGGGCTTTCTCCAAGGGGAAATCCTTGGCCGCCATGTATGAAGAAGCCAAAAGCCATGCGGTCTCCTCGGTGGGGAAGTCGTTTTTTGCGATCTCCCAGGCTTTCCTGGCTCCCTGCCAGAGTAGGGTGGATGCCACTGATGGGCCGTTTTCCAGGAAATAAGGGATGCCGTATCTATCGAAGGCTTCTTTCAAGGTTGGAAGCCTTTGTTGTTCCACCATGATGCCTATCCTTCCCCAACCGGGAAAGGGCATGTGGGAGAGTTCATGAAGGGGGCCGTAGCCCTTACGCCACAGGACGAGATAGCGAGCCAAAAGTTCGAGCTCCAGCCTGTAATCTCCCAGAACTGCCTCTACTATCTGGGGGCTATCTTCCTCTTTCAGTTCTGCAAGCTCGTCGGTTATGGTCCGGAGCTGTTCCTGGGCGTCGTGGATGTCCAGACCCGTATTTGGTGTCAGAACCACTATGTTTGCGCCCAGATCCTTGAGGCTTCTCACCAACAATAGTTGACCGTGAGTGAAGCTCAAAAAACCTACGAAGACGAAGGTCTGGCCCCAAAGCCACCTTTGAGCCGAAAGGGGGGCGTCTTCAAGGAGGTGTCTTACCGCTGTGGCTGTTTGAGCGCTGTCCATCAGGCCGCTTTCTTCCAGATATTGAACATAGTCATGATACAAGCGGCATAAAAGTCTTTTGGATTCTGTCCCAAGAGAAAGGCATTCCCCTTTTTCGCATCTTTCGCAGTCGTTGAGCCTCCAGAGGTGTTCTGGCAGCACTTCCTCGCGGAGCAGTTCCCTCAAGGTCTTACCCAAAAGCTCCACGAAGCCTCTCTGCTTGAATGAAGGAGGAACATTGACATTGATACTTTCTGCTTCCCGTATCAGGTTTTTGAGTACGAAATGGACGACGAGCCAATGGTCCGGTGGATCTATTTGCCGCCTTAGTTTGGATTTTGGCGTGCCAAGCTGCGAGGCTGCTTCCCTATATAGTTCCTCCCATCGCATTATCATGCGTTTTTTCCCCATAAGGGAGGGATCGCTGAAGAGAGCCTTCTCCAGTATCCTCACGTCACCACTGCTTGGCACCAGGACGTAACATCCCTTTTGGGCGTCCTTTACGGCTTTCGCTACGACTCCAGCGGCATTGTGAAAGAATTTGTATCGGATTAGTTTTACTTGGGCAGACATGGCCACCTCCATGGGGGTGCTGGGCGTTATTTACTCTCTTATTCTACCAGCTTTCCCCCAGGAGATGGATGAAGTCGTTTAAGTCCAAGGTATGGTCTAACGGTATCCTTCGAAGGGGCCTCTCCAGAGCATGTCCTGGGGCAAACTTTCCATGCGTTCTGCAAGAGCCCACTCTCGGAAGCGGCGTTCGCTGGACAAGAAGCTTCGGGTTTCTTTCCTTCCCTGGGAAGTTTTTTCCCTTTCTTCTCTTCTCATTTCTACTCCTCCTCTTTCTCTGGGTTTTTCTTAGGTCGCTGAATAAATTAAGAGCCGGGATCCTTTTGGGTCCCGGCTCCTTGTACCTTTAGTGTGCGCCTAGGTGGCAGGTACACCAGGAGGGGACCCAACGGCGAGTACGAGAATAATAAGGCTAATTATTACGCTCAGTTGGAACACGAGACCAACGCTCATTGCCATCAGGGTTTCCCTCCTTCATTTAGTATGTGATTTGAATTTTCAGACGATTTTACATCCCAAGGTGGAATTTGTCAAAAGAGTATATTGTATGCGTACATGTTTGGTTGGAACTTCATACAAATTATGCGTCGGTTCTGATAGACTATTGAACGATAGATGCGGCGGGAAACATGTAGGGCAGAATTTTTTAATTAGGAGGAGTAAACGTGGTGGGGAAAGACAGTTCGGTGTCTGAGTCTTTGAAGAAAGCCTACAGATACAGATGGATAGTGTGGGGTTCCATGGTTTTAGCCTACATGGTGGTGTTCTTCCACAGGTTGGCAGCGGGAGTGGTTAAGGAGGACATAATCAACACCTTTGGTTTGTCTTACACTGAATTTGGACATCTGGCTTCCATGTACTTTTATGCCTACATGGTCATGCAGATACCGGTGGGCATTCTGGCAGACTCTTTGGGGGCGAGGATTACGGTCTCTTCTGGCATGCTGGTGGCTGCTTTGGGGTCGGTGGTATTCGGTCTGGCCAAGAGTGTCTTTGCGGTCTTTCTGGGACGTTTCCTGGTAGGTATAGGAGTTTCGGTGGTCTTTGTGTGCGTTCTCAAGGTTCAATCTCAGTGGTTCAGGGAGGACGAGTTCGCATCCGTCTCTGGCGCAACGAACCTCATGGGAAACCTTGGGGGGCTGGTGGCCCAGACGCCTTTGGCCTTGTTGGTCGCAGCGTTCACATGGAGGTACACTTTCGTAGCTATAGGGGCCTTGTCGGCTGCCCTGGCGGTTTTATGCTTTCTTCTTATCCGCAATAAACCTCAGGACATGGGTTTCCCTCCGATACACCAGGAGGTTCCTTTGGAGGATAATAAAAAGGCAAGTGTTTCTTCAGGGCTAATGGAGGTAATCAAGGATATATGTTTGTGGCCCTGCTTTTTGTACGTGCCTCTTGTTGCTGGCGCTTACATAGCTTTTACTGGAGCATGGGGAGTTCCATTCCTATCGGAAGTTTATGGCATGTCCGCCAAGGAAGCTTCGGGGTTCATCGTCATGGCCGTTTTCGGGGCCATGCTGGGCGGAGTCTTCATGGGGTGGGTCTCCGATAAGCTGAAGAAACGAAAGCTTCCCGTGATCATTGTCAGCATAGTGCAGGTCCTATCTTGGGCAGGGATAGTCTTTTGGGTTGGAAGACCCATCAACGAGGCACTGCTTAAGAGTTTGTTCTTTATAATGGGCTTTACCTCCATGGGAGTGGTCATAACCTGGGCGATAATAAAGGAGATGAGTCATCCGGAGCGTACGGGAGTGGCCATATCGGTGATGAACATGATAACGTTCCTTGGGTTGGCCATTTACCCGCCACTAATGGGAAAGATCATAGATATATTCAGGGAATCGGGCGCTTCCTTTGCTTACCGAAACGCCTTCTTGCTGTGCCTTTTCGCGACGGCTCTGGCTTTGGGGTTGGCCTTCCTGGCGAAGGAGACGGGGTGCAGGAACATTTATGCTTCCCGTAAGGTCTCCAAGGCCTAGTCCAGCTGCTTGGGTTTTTCGTAAGTGTACCTTATGCCCTCGAAAGGCTTGGGTAGTATGCGGCTTGCTAGGACCACCCTGTCATCCTTTTGTTCCACCTTGTCCAGTACCAGGGGAAAGACGAATTCATTTAAATCTATAACGGGCTGTATCTGCGATATGGCCCGGTCGGTTATGCTCTTGGTGAGGTCAACCTTGTTGACCCGCATAACGTAGTCGGCAAGCCAAAGTTCTTTGCCTTTTCGGATCTCGAAGCGTCCCTCAAGCTCTATGAGGATGTCCAACCGAAATAGGAATTTGGTCAGGTAATATCCCCTGACGTAGAGACCGCCGTCCCTGAAGTCCAGGAGAAGGTCGTGCCAATGGCCGTCGTCGTCGCCGAACTCCTCGCTGAGTAGGGCTTTGTTTACGTCCTCTTCGAGAATGACGGCTTTTGCCTTTATGTCCAGCATGTTCTTAACGTCTGGTGGTTCGGTGTTCCAGGTAGAGGGCGGAGTAAACTCAACATCCACAGCTTCAACAGTCAAGTGGTCGATCCTCACACCGCCTATGTCGCAACCTATTAGGTCCAAGTATAAATGTCCAACCTTGCCCTCTCCGTCCGGTTCATGGTTTAGGATCAATTCCATTTTCTCCGGTTTCAGACCTTCTATGAAAGCCTCATAAAGTTTACGAGATGGAGGAGAGGATTCATCTTGAGCCCTTGCATGGGGAGGAAAGGCAAAAGCTACTAGTATTATTATGGTGACCAATATGCTAAAGGTTTTCCTTATACTGTTCATTCTCCATCTCTCCAATTTGCAGATTTATATTAATCTTGCACTGATAACCTGCGGAACGTGCTTGCCAGATCCATTAGCTTGTTGCCGTCCACACGGTTCAATATTATACGGTCTTGAGGTTTTGCCCCTATGGATTCGTAAAAAGCCCGGGCCTTTGTGTTCCAGGTAAGGACGCACCATTCCAGGCGGCCACCGCCTATCTGCAGGGCAAGATGGGCAAGGTAGGACAGAAGGATAGTACCTACTCCTTTACCCCTGTGGGAGGGTTTTACGTACAGGTCTTCAAGGTACACTCCAGGTTTTCCCTCGAACGTGGAGAAGTTGAAAAAGTAAAGGGCAAAAGCTATAGGTTCATCATTTACGCATCCAAAGATGACTCGTGCTTTGGGGCTTTCCCCGAACAGGTGTTCTGCAAGCAAATCTTCATTGGCTTTTACCTCATGAAGTAAACCCTCATGTTCGGCAAGCTCCTTGATGAACTGCAATATTATCGGGATGTCCTCTTCGGTAGCCTCTTTGATATGAAGCTCCTTTACCTGGGCTATTGTTTTTCTCAAGCTGAATTTCCTCCTTAAAACAACTTTTATTATAAAGAAGAACCAACAAGCCGTCAGCGAAGAAATTTGTCCGGCCTCTTAGAATATTCGTTCTCCCAGGGGAACAGGCCTTTCTGGCTTCAAGAATACTACATTGCCCTCTTGATCCTTTGCGCCCAGGACCAATACCTCGGACTTGAAACCGGCTATTCTCTTTGGAGGGAAGTTGACTACGCATATTACAAGCTGATTCACCAAATCTTCCGGGGTATAGTTGTCGCAGTATTGGCCTGAACTTTGCAGTATGCCCAGCTCCTCTCCCAGGTCTATCCACATCTTGTAGGAGGGCTTTCGTGCCTTTTCGTTCCTCTCCACTTTGATTATTTTGCCCACGCGCATGTCCACTTTTTCGAAGTCTTCATAAGTAAGCACCGTTTCTTCTCCTTCCTCTTGCTCTTGGCTGCACAGGGACGTTATCCCTTTACACACAATATTATAAACATAAATAAACTTAAAGGGCGTAAGTCTAAAAGAGTCCCCCATGATAAACTAGGGTCATGGTGGAGAGAGGGATACCCCTTGAAGGGGACACAGCGTTGAGGAAGAGAGCCCAAGAACTTTTGGAGGCTTCTGAAACAAGCGAAGAAGTAAGGATGCAGTGGCTGGCTCTTGCCGAGGAGGCGGCCAGGGAGGGTGATTATTTGCTATCTGAGTACGCGTACAAAAAGGCCTTGAGGCTGAGGGTGCTATGGTGAAGTCTGCACCCGATGAGCAAAGTTCCTACAGTGCCGTAAAGGGAAGCCCTACGAGAGCTTTTTTTCTGGAAAGGCTTAATCGATTCGTGGTCCTCTGCAGGATAGGCACCGATGTGGTAAAAGCTCACCTTCCAAACCCTGGTAGATTGTGGGAGCTTCTTTACAAGGATGCCGAGCTTGTTTTGGAGAGAACCAGCGCTTCAGGTAGGGCTACCGATTACACGGTCGTGGCGGTAAGGACGGAAAGAGGCCCTGTAATGCTCCATACCCACAGGGTGAACAGTGCAGTTGCTTGGCTTTTGGCGAGAGGAAAACTTATCGGATTTGAGGATTACAAACTTAAGGGAAGGGAAGTTCCCCATGGACAGCACAGGTTCGACTTGCTGTTAAGCGGTCCCGAAGGGGAGGTTCTCGTGGAGGTCAAGTCTTGTACCCTCTTTGGCGAGCTTCTGGCCATGTTTCCCGACGCGCCGTCGAAGCGCGCGGTAAATCACGTAAGACACCTAGGGGAACTCGCCAGGCAGGGTGTAAAGACCGCCGTAATTTTCGCAGTTCAAACACCCCATCCCAAGTTTTTCCTGCCGGACTTTCATACCGATTACGATTTTGCGAGGACTGTCCTTGCAGAAAAGGAGCATGTGGAGTTTCTTCCGATCTCTTTGGAGTGGGGAGCAGAGGATCTAAAGTTGAAGGATCGCTCCAACAGGGTTGAAATCCCTTGGGGGGTGTTGGCGCAGGAGTGCGTGGACGCCGGAAGCTATGTTTCCATATTTGAGATTAAAGACCCCAAAGCCCCCCTGGGGGATGGCTTTTATTGCGTAGTTGAAAGGGCACCGAAAGATCTTACGGCATCCATGGCAAGGGTTACAAGAAAGACTCTCATGCCTCACCCAACTTTAAACGCAATAAAGGAAGACCTAAGCCTCGTGGGGGTTTTACCCATAAGGGCCAACGAGGACATGGCGTCGCTGCAAGACGACCTGGCTGCAGTTAGTCCTTTGACTGCAGATGGGCTTTTTTATTTTCCCCATAATCCTTTAAGGCAGAAGGCTTTCATAGATGTTCTACTTAAGTATAGGATTGGGCGCCTGGAACAAAAGCTTCTAAATGAATACCCTGGGGGGCTTGACGGTCCTAAAAAGTGTGGTAATATATGCACATGATTTGTTATAACGATAACAAAAATTACGAGCGTAAAGTGGAAATCTTGAAGGCCATGGCCCATCCAGTGAGGTTGGCTATACTGGAGAAGCTTAGAGCAGGTGACATGTGCGCCTGCGTCATAGCGGACATGTTCGAAAGCGACAGAACCACCGTGAGCAAGCACCTGGCCATACTGAAGAAGGCCGGTCTCGTAGATGACATAAAGGAAGGAAGAAACATAATCTATCATCTTAAAATGCCATGCATTCTAGATGTCATGCCTTGTATAGAGAAAGTTATAAACCAGGAACGAGAGCGAAAATGCTGTAGCTCGGGTTCGGAATAACTAAAGATGAAGTGGGGTGGACACAGTGAAGATTCAGATACTGGGGACCGGGTGTCCCAAGTGCAAGAAACTAGCGGAAACAGCGGAAAAGGCGGCAAAGGAATTGGGACTCTCCTTTGAGTTGGAAAAGGTTACGGACATAAATGACATCATATCCTTTGGAGTCATGGCAACTCCTGGACTAGCGGTGGACGGGAAGGTCCTGGTGGCTGGGAAGGTTCCGTCTGTAGAGGACGTCAAAAAAATGCTGCAGGAGTCAGCCAGCTAGTTAAAGCTGAAAAAAAAGAGAGGCCCTGGCCGCAAGGCGAGGGCCTTTAAAGAGCAGTATATGTGCAAATAATTTCACATAAAGGCTTTGTATTTTATCAAGTAGAGGTGAATATGAAATGAATTCGGAGCTCAAAAAGTTTATGTATCTTTTGCTTGCTTTTCTTGCCTTTTACTTTATGCCCGTTGAGAGCGCCAGGCTTCAGAACGCTACTGTTGAAGCGTTGGCAATGCTTCACGAGTATGCCAGAGAGCACGTTCTACTATGCCTAGTGCCGGCGTTCTTCATAGCTGGTGCCATAAGTGTGTTCGTTTCTCAGCAGTCGGTTATGAAGTACCTTGGAGCCAACGCTAAAAGATGGGTTGCCTACTCGGTTGCTGCCGTTTCAGGTACGGTACTTGCAGTTTGTTCCTGCACAGTGCTTCCCCTTTTTGCGGGAATCTACAAGCGGGGTGCTGGTCTTGGTCCAGCTACGGCCTTCCTTTATTCAGGACCGGCAATAAACGTTCTGGCAATAATCCTCACGGCGAGGGTTCTAGGTGTGGAGCTTGGGGTGGCAAGAGCCGTTGGAGCCATATCTTTCAGCGTCATAATAGGCCTTTTGATGGCCCTTATCTTTCATGAAGAAGAAGCAAAAAGACAGGAGAGCTTTGCAGCTCTTCCGGAACCCGAAGATAATAGACCTTTATGGAAGACCGTTTGGTTCATGGCCAGCATGGTGGTGTTTTTGGTCTTCGCCAACTGGGCTGCTCCCAAGGTTCCAGTGGGTTTTTGGGCAGCAGCGTACAGGGCCAAGTGGTACGTTGCGGCGCTGGCCTTGATCTCCACGGTGGCGAGTTCTTGGCTATGGTACACAAAAGACGAGCGATCCGAGTGGTTTCAGTCCACTTGGGGATACGCCTTGCAGGTTTTGCCCCTTTTGTTCGGAGGCGTTTTGGTAGCAGGTTTTCTCCTGGGAAGACCTGGGCATGAAGCTCTAATACCCGGAGAGTGGGTGGCATCTCTTGTGGGGGGTAATTCTTTCTTCTCCAACTTTTTTGCCACGGTGGCAGCGGCGTTCATGTATTTTGCGACGCTGACGGAAGTTCCCATACTGCAGGGGCTCATAGGAGCAGGAATGGGCAAGGGACCGGCCTTGGCTCTTCTCCTTGCTGGCCCAGCTTTGTCCCTGCCCAACATGCTCGTGATAAGAAGCGTCCTTGGCACCAAGAAAACGGTGACATATGTGGCTTTGGTGATAATTCTTTCCACTATAGCTGGTATGATATTCGGTGCCATCTTTGGTTAAGATGCAAAGCAGCAAGATAGCGAGGGGGTAAGGAAATGGATTGGAAGAAAGCGAGCAAGGACGAAATAGTGTGCTATTGCCAAAAGGTAACCAAGGGCGAGATAGTAAAGGCTATGTACGAAGGAGCAAACACTATGGAAGAGGTTATGAAAAAGACCAAGGCTGGAATCGGAGGCAGGTGCAAGGAGCTTAACCCCAGAGGCAGGTGCTGTCACCCCGACATAGAGGAGATCATGTCCATCTACGGCGAGACAGTCAAAAACCTGAAAAAGTCCTCCTGCTGCGGCCCTAATTGTGATTGTTCTTAACTTTGATGTAAATGTTTTTGAAAAGGCTCCCCACAAAAACGGGGAGCCTTTTTTGTGTGCAATTGACATTAAAAGTGGTATCCTTTTGCGGGGGAGGTGATAGGTTGAGTGTTACTTTGACCAGAAAACAGGTGCTCATTGCGGACGGTGCAATGCTCTTTGCCGCCGTTTTTTGGGGTTCGGGTTTCGCTGTTACCAGCTGGCTTTTAGACTACATGTCCCCCTTGTGGCTTTTGACCGTTAGGTTCTTGGCAAGCGGGGGAATCTTGATGTGTTTTTTGTGGAACAGAGTCAAAAAGCTGAGAAGAAAGCACGTGGTTTTGGGGATCCTTTTGGGCGGAGTCCTCGCGGCCACCTTCATAGCTCACGTGGTGGGACTTTTATATACAACCCCTGGAAAGCAGTCCTTCATAGCAGGAAGCAACGTAGTCATGGTTCCATTTCTTTACGCCCTATTCTATAAGAGGCTTCCCTCCCTTTTGGCCACCCTTGGAGCTTTTGTGACCACCGTGGGGCTTTTGGTCATGGCATTCACTCCTGGGATGAGCTTCAACCTCGGTGATGGACTTTCCCTCCTTTTGGCAGTGGGGATAGCCTTTCACGTCCTTTTGGTTGGAAACCTCAGCAGGCGTATGGACCCCGTGGCTTTGACGGTAGTGCAGCTTTTTGCCAGTGGGGTGTTTCTTTTGACCTTATCCTTGGTGCTTGAGCCGATACCCCACTTTGGCGACGTATCACCCAAGGTGTGGTGGGGGATAGGCTACATTGTGGCCTTCGTGACCGTGATTCCCTTTTTCATTCAGACTGTTGCCCAAAGGTACAGTCCTGAGACCCACGCTGCGATAATACTCTCCATGGAGAGCCCCTTTGGCTACGTAATAGCTATAGCTCTTGGAGAGGAAATGTTGAACCTCCAGATAGTGTTAGGAGGTGTGCTTATTTTAGCGGGAGTCTTTCTCGCGGAGCTTGAGATCTTCCTGGAGAGGAGAAAATAATGGAACAGATCAAAAGGCTTCTTCCCAAGTTGATGGTCGCAAATTTCGGCATCATGGCCTTCAGTCAGGTTTATTTCCTTTTGCCCATGTATCTATCCTATAAGGGGATCACTGATCCCAAAGCGGTTGGGTTGATTTTGGGCGCCTTCTTTTTTACAAGCACTGTCCCAAGGCCCTTTCTGGCATACCTGGTAGAAGCTTTTTCTCTAAGGAAGTTGCTTTTTGCTTCTTCGATCCTAGGCCTTGTGGCGGGTATAGGGATAGCGTGCTCAAAGACGGTGCCTTTGTTGATCTTGTGGAGGCTGATTGCGGGGTTGGACTTCGGACTTTTTTTGGTGGCCTTGACCACTTACCAGACCTTCGTGATACCTGAAGAAGTTAGAGGGAGTGCCTTTGCCCTTATAACCGTGGGTTCTATTTTTCCATTCATCGTCGTTCTGCCCATCGGCGACTTTATGCTGCACAGGAACACGGAGTGGCTTTACATATGGCTTGCCCCCCTTATGGCCTTGGTGTGTGGGGTTATATCCTTGACTTTGAGGCCGGCAAAGAAGAAGAGTAGGCTTGAAGAGGAGCAATGGGGAACCTGGAGGGAGCTTTTGTCCTTGAGATCGGTGCAGGGGTATTTGATATCGGCCATCCTCTATGGTCTTACAGATGCTGCCATTATTTCCATCACCTCCTTGGCCATGGAGAAAGAACTTCCTCCTTCTGCTTTCATGGTCCCCTTTGCATGGGGAGCTCTCTTGATAAGGCTTTTGGGATTCAAGATATTGGACATAATTCCGAAAGGAATCCTGGCTTCTTTGGTTATAGCTGTGAACGCCTTTGGACTGATAGGGGCAGCACTAGCGTCCAGTAGCCTGGTTTTTGGAGTTTCCGGGCTGATCTATGGAGTTGGCGTAGGTATAGGGTTTCCTCTCTATTTGGCCCTGGTGGGTGAGGTTACTCCCAGGCGGTTCAGACCAAAAGCAACCGCCTTGGCGTGGTTCCTCCTCGACGGTTGCTATTTTGTCACTCCTATTATCTTTGGTTACCTCTCTGCATTCATCGGGGCAAGCTGGGCCTTCAGGTTATTGCCGATTTTCCTTCTGTTTTCGTCATTGCCCGTGTATATCTTTTGTTGGCGCCCCAAAGGCTCCTAGCGATATTCTTTCATCAGCTGCTGAGCCTCCATAAGCAGAGCAAGGCCTTTACCATGCTCCGATAGCATCTGCCTGTAGAACGAGTTGAACCCTCCTGGGAGGCTCTCAAACTTGAGGATCCAATCCTCATCCCAATTGGGGTCATTGGGGAAGTTCTTTATCATCGTAGCCTCGGTCAGAGTCTTGCCTTTTGAAAGGTCGTCCTCCAGAGCCCTTATTGCCAGTAGACTAAGGTTGGCCGCTCTAGTAAGGTGGGACCTTGCCTTCAAGAGTGTTGTACGAGTTTTTTCTGGTATGACTTTCGGAACCTCGACGGAAGCCAAAGCGTTCCTGGAGTCCATAAAGGTATTGAAGGCCATGTCGAAGGTCTCCTTTGGAATAGGGGTTCGAGATGCTACTTTTTGTCTTATGTCCAGCCACGTTTCCTCGCAGGCCTGCCAGTGGATTCTTAGGGATGTGTCCACTTCAAGGAAGGCCTCCTGCCCCTCGAACGTCACTGGTTGCTTTAGCCTTATCAGCAAGTTGCGGTTGGAGCGCTTTATCGATAGCAAGATAGAGCCGTGGCTTTCGGGCAAAACCGAAATCTCATCCAGGACTTCCTGGGTGGATAAGGTGTCCGCGGGGCGAAAATCCACGGCTTTTATGAAGTCCCCCGGAAGTAGGCCTGATGCGTGAGGGAGGGAACCTTCCACGACTTCTCTTACCACAAACCCTCCAGGTACCTTCTCCAGGGTTAGGCCAGGAACCAGAGGCTGGACCGCTTCCTGAGAAAAGGCCGGAGCTGATAAAACCATCACCGCCAATATGGCGCCGAGTAAAAGCAGAGATTTATTGGTTCTCATGATATCATCTCCCGTACACGGAGTATTTGCTTTTAAGTATAACCTGATTAATGAGAAAAAGTAAAATTTTTTCAGTATGGAATCCTTTCCCAGCCATCTAGCTTTCCAAAACTGAGTCTTCCTCCCACGAAAGTTAAAAGGACCTTTACATCTTTGAGTTTGTCCGGGTCAAGTACGCTTATTCGGCTGTCCAAAACCACCAGGTCGGGGTACATTTTTGCTTTTATCTTGCCTATCTTATCCTCAAGGCCGCTTGCCTTTGCGGGATTTACCGTGTACATTCGTAATGCCTCATCCAGGGTGAGCTTCTCTTCCGGCAGCCAACCTCCTTTTGGGAACCCTTGGTCGTCAGTCCTCTCGACGGCGGACCATATCCCTCTCATGGGATTCGGGGGTTCAACGGGAGCGTCGCTTGAGGCGGTAAGCAACATGCCTGCGTTGGCCATGCTTTTCCATGCGTAAGCCCAGCTTAAGCGTTCCTTGCCTATGCGGTTTTCCGTTATCTTTATGTCGCTTGGCACGAATACTGGCTGCACGTCCCCTACGACTCCGAGTTTGGCTAGCTTGTTCATTTGATCTGGCCTACATATTTGAAGATGTACGGCCCTGTGTTTAACCCCTCCCGGCTGGTCTTTAAGCTCCATGGCTGCTTCTATTGCCTCTATCAGCTGGTCCAGGGCCCCGTCGCCTATGGCATGAGTCTGAGTCTGAACGCCCTTTTTATGGCAATCCACTATAAGGTGTTTTATCTCCTCTTTGGAGTAGTTGAGTATACCTTGGGTGAAAGGTGCATCTACGTATGGGAAAGTCAAAGCAGCAGTTCTAGCTCCCAAGGAGCCGTCAAGGAAAAACTTGCGCCCCCCATAGGAGAGCCACTTGTCGTTTTGGGGCAAGAATTTCATGGCCTCGTGCGGTTCATCGCTGTAAAGGCGGACTCGAAGAGGAAGGGTGTCCTTTTCTTTCAACTCCAAGAGGGCATCTATGTTTTCTTTAAGGCCGTAGGACGCTGCGCTGCAGGGGTTTATGGCGGTGAGTCCAAAAGAGGCCAAAAGTTGGCAGGTCCTCAGGATTCGTTTTGGCTCATTTTTTTTATCGTACAGGGATTTTCCCATGATCTGAACCATGGGTTCGGCTGCTCCTTCCACGAGGGCCCCCGTAAAATTGCCCGAGGAGTCGAAAAGTGCTCCTTTGGTGGTGGCAGAAACCGTAAAATTTGCTTCCATGAGTGCTCTGGAATTGACCACGTGAAGGTGAGTGCACACCCTTTCAAGTATCACAGGGTTGGGCAGCCCTAGCTCGTCCAGTTCCTTGAGGGTGGGCAGGCTGTCGTCTTCCCAGGAGGAGTTATCGAAGCGAACGCCGTAAATCCATTCCGTCGGAGAAGCTTGTGAGGCTTTCTTTCTCAACATGTCGTAAAGCTCCTCCTTGGATTTTGCCTTTGAAAGGTCCAGGGCCTCAAGCTGCCTCGATAGAGCGGTAAGATGCAGGTGAGAGTCGTACATCCCAGGTATCACCGTTCTTCCCTCAACGTCCAGCTTGAGGGCCTCTGAAGCAAGAGGGTGGTTCTTTACTTCATCGTAGGTTCCCACGGCCTCTATGTGTGAGGAACTAAACAAAACAGCATCGGCCTTTTTAGCCGTTCCTTCCCCCGTCCATATGTCTCCATTGTATATGAGCATGCTTTTACTCACATGGAACACCTCCAATCATCACTCAAAATAATAAATGCTTTAAAACAACGACACAAGGTCAGATAGTTTTCTTATTTGGAAACAAGAATATATCTATAAGGAAATACAATATACATAATAGACATAGTATTGACATATTTGTGGTTTTGCCTGAATATTTAGAGAAATAACTGTGCAAACTAATGTAGTGGGGGGAAAGGGATATGGTTGTCAAGCTGCGCTCTTGGAAGGAAGTTCCCTTATGGAAGGGAGTAACGGAGGAGGAGTGGAACGACT
>NZ_DAITZW010000020.1:0-30915 GCF_036847465.1 Thermovirga lienii
TGAAAATGATTTTTCTTATCAGATACTTTGCAATTCAAGGAGGGTGTATATATGAGGTTTCGGTCTTTGTCAGGTTTGTTCAGTGTACTATTGGTGATTGCTGGGGTCATTACCTTGATCTTTTCGGTTAGCCTTCTACCTTCGGCAGCCTCAGCCCAGGAAAGCCTGGTGGTATATTCTGGACGAAGCAAAGAGCTGGTTCAGCCTATATTCGACAAATTCAGCGAGAAGTATGGAATCGAACTTAAAGTCCGTTATGGCAAAACTTCCCAATTGGCTGCAACCTTGTTGGAGGAAGGGACTCGTTCACCTGCTGATGTCTTCTTCTCACAGAACGCAGGGGCACTGGGTGCTTTGGAATCAGAAGGAATTCTTGAAACTCTACCGAACAACTTGCTGGACCGCGTAGAAGAGCGCTTCAGATCCAAAAAAGACAAGTGGATTGGCGTCACAGGAAGAGCTAGAGTGGTCGCCTACAGCAGCGAACGATTGACCAAAGAAGACCTGCCCAAATCGATTCTTGAGTTTACAGATCCAAAATGGAAAGGCCGAATTGGTTGGCCTCCTACAAACGCATCCTTCCAGGCCTTTGTAACCGCCATGAGAGTTGCATTGGGAGACGATGCCACTGAAGCTTGGCTAAGGGGCATTTTAGCCAATGAACCTAAAAGCTATCCCAAAAACACCCCGATTATTGAGGCCATAGCGAAGGGCGAAATCGACGTTGGTTTTGTCAACCACTACTACCTCTATCGATTCAAGGCAGAGCGAGGCCAAGATTTCCCCGTGGAAAACTATTACCTGTCTGGCTCTGATGTGGGAGCTTTGATCAACGTGGCAGGCGTAGGAATTCTCGAATCTTCCAAAAACAAAGAAACAGCACTTAAACTGATAGATTTCTTGACCTCCGAGGAAGCACAAAAGTACTTCGCAGAAGCAACCTACGAATACCCGCTGGTCAAAGGAGTCAAGGCAAACCAAGCTTTGCCGCCCCTTGAGGATATTGACACCCCAGACATAGACTTGAGCGACCTTAGTGACTTGGAGAACACTTTAAAACTGCTTCGGAAGGTAGGGATTCTTTAATAATGACTTCAAGGAAGGCCTGGCACGCAACAAAAAGCAATATACTGGTGACAGCAATATCCCTTTTGGTGATAATTCTTGCCGGCCTTCCCATATTTTACCTAGCCGTGAGAGGGTTAGTGTCTGGACAGGAGGTTCGGGAGCTAATTTTCTCCCAAAGAACTGCGCAGTTACTTATAAACACTCTTTTACTCTCTGGCACCGTTTTGTGCGTGTGCCTTACACTATCCCTACCGCTTGCCTGGCTGACAACCCAAACTAACGTTTTGGGCAGACGATTTCTCGTTATTCTCAGTACTGCCCCGTTGGTCGTCCCTAGCTATATCGGTGCATATGCTCTCATCTCTGCCCTCGGTACCGGTGGAATGTTGGTGGAAGCCGCAAGAAAATTTCTGGGTATTTCAATTGCTCCCCAGGTGTATGGCTTCTGGGGAGCTGTGGCAGCCCTTTCCCTATACACTTACCCCTATCTTTTCATCAATCTGCAAACTGCGTTTTCATCTTCCGACGAATCCCTAAAAGAAGCTTCTTACAGCCTTGGACACGGCCCGTTGAGCACTTTCTTCCGCATAGTGCTGCCTACTCTTGTCCCCGGATTTCTTTCGGGCGCAATTTTAGTATTGCTGTACACCATAAGCGATTTTGGCGCCGTGTCCCTTTTGCGCTATGACACCTTTGTGCGTGCCATATATATCCAGTATGAAGCATCATTCAACAGGGAATATGCAGCGGCCTTAGGGTTGATAGTAATGGCCTTGAGCGCTTTCCTCATTCTCATCAAGACTCAGATTCATCAACGCTTCCTTTTTAAAGCCTCCGGGAAAAATCACCGTCCTAGCAAAAAGGTCGATTTGGGAGTATGGAGATGGCCAGTATCCATCATTGCCTATGGGATACCAATCCTGGCCTTGGGGCTGCCCATAGTTGTCACCGGATATTGGCTTGTACTGGGATTATCTTCAGGGGAAAACCTAAAATTCCCAATTAGTGCCGTTACTGGTTCTTTCAGCGTAGCTGCGGCAGGAGCCCTTGTGGCAGGGGCTTTGGGGTTAATCGTGGCCTATATTTCTTTGCACCACCATAAAAAACTAATAACAAGAGCCATGGAAAATGTCATACACATCCAATACGGACTTCCTAGCATCGCAGTAGCCTTGGCATTTGTTTTTTTCACCATTCGATTTGCTTACCCCTTATACCAAACATTTTCCCTTCTCATCCTGGCCTATTCAATCCGGTTTCTCCCCCATACAACTGGAGCAAGCAAAACGGCTTTGGCACATATACATCCTCGTGTGTACGACGGGGCAAAAAGTTTAGGGGCATCCAGAAGCCGTATCTTCAGGACGATTACTTGGCCTTTAGCTAAAGCAGGTATCTTAGGTGGAATGACCATGACCTTCTTAAATATAGTTAAAGAACTGCCGCTTACGCTGGTGCTTAGTCCAGTTGGATTTGAAACCCTGGCGACCAACATGTGGGGATCCATGGAAGAAGCCTTCTACGCAAGAGCTGCGGTACCTGCCTTGATCATAATACTTCTCTCTGGGTTGTCGATCACGTGGGTCATACCGAAAACTGCAAGAGAAGGTAATTCGCAAAGGAGTGAATCCAACGTTGAATACTAACACAACCACTTTACGCTGCCAGGCGCTGCGCAAAGAGTTTAACGGTACAGTTGCCGTGGATAATGTAAGTTTTTCCTTAAAGAGAGGAGATTTTCTTTGCCTTTTGGGCCCCTCAGGCTGCGGCAAAACAACAACTCTGCGGCTCATAGCTGGCTTTGAAAAACCGGATGAAGGGATCATTTCCATAGCTGGCAGAACAGTGGCCGGCCAAGACATTTTTGTGCGACCGGAAGAACGCAAGGTGGGCGTGGTCTTCCAGGAGTACGCTTTATTTCCTCACATGACGGTCGAAGAAAACATAGGATATGGAATAAGAAATTCAAGGCAACGGCAACAGAAAGTCAAGGAACTACTGAAATTGGTTGGACTTTGTGGTATGGAGAAAAGACATATCCACGAACTGTCCGGAGGTCAACAACAACGGGTTGCTCTGGCTAGGGCTTTGGCCCCAGAACCAGACCTAATTCTTTTGGATGAACCATTCTCCAACCTTGACGCAAACCCCAGGCAGCAACTGCGGTGGGAACTTTTGGATATACTGAAAAGAGAAGGTCGAACCGCCGTTTTCGTAACCCATGATCAAGAGGAAGCCTTGGCTTTGGGAGATTGGATAGCCGTTATGGAAGAAGGCCGAATTCTCCAGTTTGGTTCCCCTGAAGAGGTCTACGAAAGGCCTATAAACGACAAGGTCGCCAGTTTGGTCGGAGAGGTCAACTGGATAGAAGCCCACGTAAACAAAGGAAGAGCCTATTGCATTCTAGGCCAAGTACCTGTGGCCTCGCCCGTGGAGGGCAAAGTCAAGCTCATGGTTCGTCCTGAGCAGATTGAAATTGACCCCCATCCAGAGGGGCATGCCTTCGTGGCTCAAAAACAATTTCTAGGCCCTACCCAGTTGGTGATGCTAACGATGGGACATAATACCATTAAGGTCCGAGTCCCTTCTCACAAACACATCGCCATTGGCTCTAAGGTCAAAGTAAACCTCACTCGCGCCCCCATGGCCTATAAAACGCCTTAAGGGTCAGGCCTCAACTTTGACGCTTTTCCCATCGTAAACAAAGCTCACCGAAACCAAGGCCCGACCCTAACCTGGCTCTTCTATGCGCCTTTTACCATATTTACGAAGTAGTCATGTATTCTTGGATCCCCCGTAAGTTCTGGATGAAAGGAGCTCACCAAAACATTATCCTGCCTGAGCATAACTGGAGTCCCCTCAAGCTCGGACAACACATGGACATCATCTTTCCACTTAACCACCTTTGGTGCCCTTATAAATATGGCCTCAAAAGGACTGTCCAAACCCTTCACCTCTACGGACTCCACAAAACTATCCACTTGCCTGCCATAGGCGTTCCTTACTACGTGTATGTCTATCGCACCCAAAGACTCTTGTGGATAGTTTTCCACGTGCGCAGCGAGCAATATCATTCCTGCACAGGTTCCGTAAACCGGCAGGCCATTCTTTATCTTCTCTTTCAGATAGTCAAAAAGGCCTACCCTCTTCATGATTCTTATCATTGTCGTGGACTCCCCACCTGCAATAATGAGCCCATCTACCTGGTTCAGCTCCTCTGGGGTCCGAACTATCTTGAAAGGAATTCCAAGCCTTTCAAGCATGAACCTGTGCTCTCTAAAATCGCCCTGCACCCCCAAGACGCCTATCAACATGGCCTACCATCCTCTTTCTTGGAGTTTCACTTCCAGGTTTTCGATCTCCAAGCCATCCATAGGCTCTCCTATGTCCTCCGAAACCTTAAGCAACGTGTCCGGATCATTCCAATAGGTCACGGCCATCACTATGGCCCTTGCCATTTTCTCAGGATCCTTAGATTTGAAAATACCACTTCCCACAAACACCCCATCAGCTCCAAGCTCCATCATCAAAGCGGCATCAGCGGGAGTAGCGACTCCTCCAGCTGCAAAGTTAACCACCGGCAACCTCCCTAACTCCTTGACCTTCTGCAGAAGCTCCACTGGCGCTTGTATCTCTTTTGCATAAGTTGCCAGCTCCTCAAAGGGCATATTTTGAACCTTTCTTATCTCCGACATGACGGTCCTCATATGCTTTACAGCTTCAACTACGTTCCCTGTCCCTGCTTCACCCTTGGTCCTTATCATTGCAGCTCCTTCGGCAACCCTCCTTAGAGCCTCTCCCAGGTTTCTGGCTCCGCACACAAAAGGCACGCTGAAGCTGTGCTTATCTATGTGATGTTTATCATCAGCCGGCGTCAAAACCTCAGACTCGTCTATGAAATCCACTCCTAGAGCCTCCAGGATCCTTGCCTCCACTATGTGGCCAATCCTAACCTTGGCCATTACCGGGATTGAAACAGCCTCCATTATCTCCCTTATCTTGCTTATCGAGGCCATTCTGGCCACGCCTCCGGTCTTTCGGATATCCGCCGGAACCCTCTCAAGAGCCATAACCGCAACTGCCCCAGCTTGTTCTGCAATCCTTGCCTGTTCCGCAGTGGTTACATCCATTATCACTCCACCTTTGAACATCTCGGCAAAGCCTTCCTTTAGCCTTTTCGTCCCCTTTTCCATCCAAACGCTTCCCCCTTCATGTAATGTACTCAGTCGCTTCTATACATTAACCCCATCTTGATTATTTAAAAGATCCAGTTCCTAGTTAGATTTTCTTTTAACTGGACCTTAGCTGAGTTCGGGCTTGACTCAAGTTGCTTTTTCGTGATATTTGTTAGTCGGATATCGGATACGATATCCGACTATGGGAGGTGTAAGAACATGAAAGTGCCTACTATAGCGGCGCTTGCCCTGGAAGAGATTCGAAACATGATCCTTTCGGGGCGCTTCAGTCCTGGGGAGAAGATTAATATAGATCAGCTTTCAAGAGAATTATCCATAAGCAAGACCCCTATCAGGGAAGCCCTCAAGGAGCTCGGGCGGGAGGGACTTCTCTCCTATCAAGCCAGGGAGGGCTGGAGTGTGGCTTCCCACAGTCCAGAGGAGTTCTCTCAACTGGAAGAGCTGCAGCAGATCCTCAGATCTCACATAAGCACCCACATCTACAAGTTCGTGGACAACCTGGACTTCAATGAACTGGAGAACATAAACGAAAACATAATCCACTTCGTCAACACCAAACAATACGACAGGGCCTTCATGGAAAACGACAAGTTCCACATGAAGATCTACGGAGCCTACCCAAACAAGATCATCTTGGAAGAGCTGCGGCAGGTCAACAACGCCATAGGGCTCCAAAGGCGCTTTATCCTCAAAAAATGCATAGAGAAGGACCCTAAGTTTTACCTGGACAACCTCAAGAAACAGCACGCAGAGATCCTTGATTCCCTTAAGTCCAGAAATGCAGAGCGCATAAAGGCATCCTTCGAAAATCATTTTTCCACTTTAACCCAAATGCTAGAAAAACAGATGGAGGAGTTTTAGGCATGGCAAAGAGCATATTCAACCCCAATTACGGCCCAATGAGAGTATTGGGTTACATATCGGGCTCCGGAGCTACCCTGTTCAGAACCCTGGAGCTTCAAAGGCGACTCGAGAGAACACCGGAGGGAAGCCCTTTCAAGATAGTGGGGCTTTTCTGTGACAATCCCAACGCAAAGGGCATTCGTACTGCGGAGGAACTGGGTATCCCTGTACGGGTACTGGACATAAGGAAATTTTACGAGGATCGCAACGCACCCCTAAAGGACAGAGAACTCCGCAAGCTTTACGATCAAGAAGCCATGAAACTATGGGAGGACCTGGAACCTCATCTAATACTTCTGGCCGGCTACGTCTGGGCTACCACGGAAGAGATTCTTGATGCTGTTAGGGTGGTGAACGTTCACCCTGCGGACCTCTCGATAACTAAGGACGGCAAAAGAGCATACGCCGGCGCAGACGGTGTGGGGGATGCCCTCAGAGCAGGAGAAAAGACCCTTCGCGCCTCTTCACATCTAGCGACAAACGAGCTGGACGGCGGCCCTTTGCTCATCATATCTCCCCCAGTAGAGGTCCCTCCATTTGAAGGGGCACCAAGCTTCGAAGAATACAGAAAAAGCTGCATCAAGCTGGTGAACGAACAATCCAGGACCGTAGGCGCCCGAACCGTTTACGAGATCGCCATGGGACATTTCCAGATAAATGAACAAAACGAGGTCCTTTACAAGGGAGAGCCTGTCCCCAAAGGCCTAAGGTTCGAAAGTTGGGAAGAGAACAAGATTTTACCGGACCGCCCCTTGAATTCCCTTTATGCACCCAAGAGCGTAGCGGTCATAGGAGCATCCCAAAAACCGGGCATCGGCAGGGCGGTCTTGGAAAACATAAAGTCCTACGGTTTCAGTGGCGAACTTTTCGCGGTGAACAGAAAAGGAGAGGAAGTCTCAGGGTGCAGGGGGTACAAGAACGTAAAGGACATACCCTCTGAATTAGACCTTGCGCTTCTTTGTATTCCCTCATCTAGCGTCTTGGAAGCCGTAAAGGACTGCGGGGCAAAAGGCGTAAGAGCACTGGTAGGCATAGCAGCAGGGTTCAAGGAGACAGGAGATGACGGAGCCCTATCGGAGAAGAAGCTGATCCAGGAAGTCGACAAGGCCAACATTAGGTTTTTGGGCCCAAACTGCATGGGGCTTTTGAACACCCACCCTGATGTCAAACTCCATGCCAACATCTTACAAGGCCTACCTAGGGAAGGCGGGATCGCCTTTGTGACCCAAAGCGGAGCCATAGGCGCTGCCCTCCTCGATTATGCTGAGGACCTGGGATTGGGTTTTTCCCAGATCTATTCGACAGGAAACCAAGCGGACATAAACATAAACGACCTCTTACCCGTCCTCGAAAGCGACGAAAACACCAAGGTGGTTGTCGCTTATATGGAAACACTGCCCCAACCTGCCAGGTTCAAGAAAAACGCTTCCGCCCTCACGAGGAAAAAGCCTCTCATAGTAATAAGGTCCGGCAAAACCCAAGCGGGGGCTGCGGCGGCCCAAAGCCATACCGGGAGCCTCGCTGGCGACAATACCATGATCAAGGCCATACTAGACCAAGTAGGGGCTATCACTGCAGATAACCTTCAAGAGGCTTTTCTTTTGGCGGCGGCCCTTGAAAAGATGCCTGCCGCAAAAGGCAGGAAGGTAGGAGTCATATCCAACGCGGGAGGCCCTGGCACTCTGGTCGCCGATGCGCTGGCCGAACGGGGTTTCGAGTTGCCCCTTCTTCCAGAACAAACCAGGCATTCGTTAGCTAAAGCCATCCTTCCGGAAGCTTCGACGGGAAACCCCATAGATCTCGTGGCAACTGCAAAACCAGAACACTACGCCCTGGCAGCGAGGGAGATGGTCGAATCAGGCATATACGACGCATTGATAGTAATAGTTGTCCCCCCTGCCACAGTGGATACCGGCGAAGTTGCAAAGGCAATGCTGCCTTACCTGAAGGAATTTCAGGGCCCCATACTCTCGTGCTTCTTCGGTCCCGGCCTGGGCAGAAAGGGGCGAAAGGTCTTCCAAGAAGAGGGTATCCCTTCCTTCCCCTTCCCCGAACAGACAGCAGAAATCCTTGGCAGGATGGTCAAACGTGAAGAAAGCGAGGACTACAGCAAGCACTCTTCCTCGCAGATCAGGAGACCTTCCATATCCATGAGAAAACATATAAGACGCACCCTAGGCCATGTCCAGGGCTTTCTGCCGCCCCTCAAGACCAAGGAACTGCTGGACTGCTACGGGATAAAGACCGTCAATACACAAAGCTACAAAGACATAGACCCAGCGAAACTATTTAGCGGGGAGTGCAGAAGCTACGCCCTCAAAGTGGACCATCCAGAGGTGATCCACAAAAGCGAGCACGGCGGCGTGATACTTGGAATAAACACAGCCCAAGAGTTCCAAGATGCCCTTTTATCTCTCCGGGAGCGATTCCCCGACGCCAACGACTTTCTGGTTCAGGAAATGGCCAGCCCTGGAACGGAAATAATCCTTGGAGCCGTCAAAAAAGGCGACCTAGGCCATGGTGTAATGGTGGGCCTGGGAGGGATAGCCGTGGAAATCCTTCACGACACAGCTCTTTTGCCTGTACCCTTCTCCCCCCAGGAAGCCATGAAAACCTTGAGGAGGCTAAGGACCTGGAAGCTCATCGCTGGACACAGGGGACGAAAGGGAATAGACACAGAAGAGTTAATTCGCTGGATGATGTCCCTTGCTCGTCTAGTGCAGGATTTCCCCGAGATAGAGGAACTGGATATAAACCCCGTCATAGCGGGGCCAGAAGGGTTGGTTGCCGTCGACTGGAGGGCAAGTTGGAGCACAAATTAAGGAGGTGTTTTCTGTGGGGTACAAGGAACAAGGGAAATGGTGGGTCAGCCCTGAGAATTATGATCAAGAGGTGACAAGACAGTTTGGCTTCCCAGAGAAGATAGAGATCCTGGACACGACACTTAGGGATGGGGAGCAGCAGGCAGGCATAATTTTCACCAAGGAAGACAAGCTAAAGATAGCAAAGGCTCTGGCAGAAGCAGGGGTCCACAGGATAGAGGCGGGAACTCCTGCTGCCAGCAAGGAGGACGCTGAGGCTGTAAAGGCCATAGTGGATGCCAAGCTCGGGTCGAAAATTTTCGTCTTCGTCAGGAACATGATAAAAGACATCGAGCTTGCCAAATCCCTGGGCGTGGACGGAGTGATAGCGGAGATAATCGGAAGCGAACATCTTCTGGAATTCGGGAAACGGTGGACCTTTGAAAAGGCCGTGGAGGCGTGTATAGAGGCCACAAGGGCGGCGCACGATATGGGCCTTTACGTTACCTTCTTCCCCGCCGACTCAAGCAGGGCCTCTGATGATTTTCTGTTCAGAATGGTGGACGCCGTGGCTGAGAAGGGCCATATAGATTCTTTGGCATTGGTGGACACTTTCGGTTGTTTCTCCCCTGAAGGAGCTGCCAATCGGGTTCGAAAGTTGAAAGAGCGTTACGACTTTCCCATTGAGGCTCACTTCCACAGCGACTTTGACATGGGCGTAGCGACCACCATCGCTGCCCTGAAGGAAGGCGCGAGCGTAGCTCACGTAACGGTGAACGGAATAGGCGAACGAGCAGGAAGCGTGCCCCTTGAGTCCGTTGTACTGGCCCTTGAGGCCCTCTACGGGGTAAAGACTGGAATAAGAACTGAGAAGATAAAGGGGCTTTCCGATCTCGTAGCAGAGCTCTCCAACTTCCCCGTATGGCCCATCAAACCTGTCACAGGAAGCAGGATTTTCGGCTGGGAAACTGGGCTCCCATCAAGCCTATGGTTGAACTGCAAAGACACTGATCCTCTGATAATGCTCCCCTACCACTGGGAACTCACGGGACAACATGAGCCCAAAATCTATCTGGGAAAGAAAAGCGGCAAGGACAATCTCAACCTGTGGCTTAAAGAGGCAGGCTTGGAAATCCCCGAGGAATTAAAACCAGACCTACTACAGGCCGTGAAGGAGCTATCCATAAAACTCAAGCGAGATCTCAACATGGAGGATTTCAAGAATCTAGTGTCGGAATTCATGGCCCAAAGGGGGTAGACAGTCTTGATGTTGGCTTCCAAATACCAAAACCTGAGACCTTCGCCGATGCTGAAGATATTTCAGGCAGCGGCGAAACTTGATGACGTCATAAACCTTGGGATTGGAGAACCCGACTTCGACACGCCCAAAGATATCATTGATGCAGGGTGCAAGGCCGCTAAGGAGGGGTTCACCCACTATCCTCCTGTGACCGGCTTCAGCGACCTAAAGGAAGAGATCGCCCGTTACTGGGCAAAAAAGTATGACTTATCCGTAGAACCTGACGAAATAATGGTTACAACCGGCGGAATTCAGGCATCTTACCTGGCATTACAGGCCATATGTGAGGAGAATACGGAGGTTTTGATCCCTGAGATTTGCTTCACTCCTTATTTCCAACAGTTGGAGTTCGTGGGGGCCAAGGTCATTCCTGTACCGATCGAAGAAAAAGACCAATTCCGGCTTACTCCTCAAAACCTCCAAAGAGCTCTCACCCCTAATTCGAGGATACTAATCCTAAACTCCCCATCCAACCCGACGGGGGCTGTCTCAACTTATGAAGATCTGGAGGGCATTGCCAAGATCGTCAGGGAAAGGGATCTAATAGTGATATCGGACGAGATATATGAGGCCTTCGTCTTCGAAGGAAGGCACATTCCCTTCTCTTCTCTGCCAGGAATGAAGGAGCGAACCATAACGATTGCAGGTTTCTCAAAGACCTATGCCATGACGGGGTGGCGAATTGGCTATGCTATCGCTCCCGCCCACGTGATAAGAGTCATGGGAGTTATCTCCGTTGCCCAAAGCATGGGGGTCAATACCCTGGCTCAAAAGGCAGCGGTCTTTGCATTGCAAAACAAGGATGACTTCGTGAAGGAAATGGTGGAGACCTACAGGCGCCGAACCTCCGTAGCCTCAGAGGCCTTTGGGGCTATTCCTGGATTGAGCTGCATAAAGCCCAAGGGAGGGTTTTACTTGTTTGTGAACATAAAGGGAACAGGCATGGATTCAGTTACTTTCTGCATGAAAGCCCTGGAAAACGCGAAAGTCGCCATGATACCAGGAGTTGCCTTCGGCAAGCGAGGTGACGACTTCGTTCGCATAGCATGCACGGTGAGCGAGGAGAAGTTGTTAGAGGCAGCACAGAGATTAAAGAGTTTCTTGGAGAAAGGCCAATGAGCAACTTAAGGAAGGGGTGATTTCGACACAGAGATTTTAATTCACGGTGTTTAGCCTGTGGAAACAATCTTGGAAAAGGAGGGAGAAAGGAATGGCAAGCAGGGATCAATTTAGAAGCAGGATAGGGTTTATATTGGCGGCGGCTGGCTCTGCAATCGGTCTGGGGAACATCTGGAGGTTCCCCTATATGACAGGAGAGTCAGGCGGAGGCGCTTTCGTCCTGATGTATCTTTTGATAGTTATGGTGGTAGGAGTCAGTTTGCTTTTGGTGGAGTTTTCCATTGGAAGGCATGGGAAAGCGAATGCCGTGGACAGCTACGCCAAGATACACAAAGGCTTTGCGTGGATCGGATATTTGGGTGTTTTCACATCTTTCCTGCTGATTTCCTATTACTCTGTAGTTGGAGGATGGACCATATACTATACGCTGAAGTCGGCTACAGGTACTTTGACCAGTTTGCCTGCCGATCAGATAGGTAACTTCTTCGGAGGTTTCATAAGCCAACCAGTTTTGCCTCTTTTCTACCATCTACTGTTTATTTTCCTAACGGCATGGATAGTAGCTAAAGGCATCTCTGGCGGCATTGAAAAGTACACCAAGGCCCTAATGCCCCTTTTGTTCATCATGCTGTTGATACTTTTAGTGAGGGCATTGACTCTTCCTGGAGCCATGAAAGGTGTTGCGTGGTATCTCAAACCGGACTTCTCTAAGTTGACAGGTTCCACCGTAGTGGCAGCATGTGGTCAGGTCTTCTTCTCCTTGTCCCTTGGGCTTTCAGGCATGGTGACGTACGCTTCCTATCTATCAAAGGATGACAACCTGATATCCAGCTCTTTCGTGGTCGCGATGACAGACACCCTAATAGCTATAATAGCCGGATTCGTCATATTCCCCACCATATTCGCCTTTGGCGGCGATCCAAGCGGCGGCCCTGGACTCGTCTTCATCTCGCTGCCTCAAATCTTCACGAAAATGCCCATGGGAGCGTTTTTTGCGTTCATCTTCTTCCTGCTATTGGTCATAGCGGCCCTGACGTCCTCTATTTCCATAATGGAGGTATGCATAACTTTCTTCGTGGAGAAAGTCAAGTGGAGCAGATTAAAGGCATCGGTCTTTTACGGAACAGTGTGTTTCTTGCTCGGCATCCCTGTGTCACTAAGCTTCGGGATGTGGGGCGACGTAAAAATCCTCGGCAAGGGCATATTCGACCTTTTCGACTACTTCTGCTCAAATATATCCCTGCCTCTTAGTGGACTTGCCTGTGCCATACTCGTGGGATGGTTCTGGGGCAAGGAAAAAGCCTTGGCAGAGGTCACAAACGACGGCAGGATTCAAAGCAACGTTGCAGGATTATGGTTTTTCACTGTGAAGTACGTCATCCCTATAGTCGTCGGTATCATATTCCTACAGGCCATAGGGGTACTCCAGGTGTAACTCTTTCCGCTTCGGCCTGCGCTGTGCTAGCGCAGGCCCTTAATTCTCAATTTTGACTCCAAAGGGGGTAGGGGTAGGGGCAGCTTCTGCTGCCCCTGGAGGCGATGTGTAGATTAAACCTCGATGCCTCTTTCCTTTAGGTAGTTTCTCCCTATGGCATCGGCGGCGAAGATGGCATCAAAGAGCATTTGTGGCGTTACCTCGAAAGGCATGTTGTGGATCAGCATGCCAGGAGCGCAGGTCATCTCTGCGACCTTCATTATCTTCTCCTCCGTAGGCTCCACGACACCTATCTGCTTCAGTGTTATGGGCAAGCCTACTTCTACACAGAAGTTCATTACTTCCTCTATCTGCTCCCATGACCTATCCTCAAGGACTATGTGCACCAAGGTTCCGAAGGATACCTTCTCTCCGTGATACACGCTGTGGGTCTCTTCCAAGATCGTGAAGCCATCGTGAATGGCATGGGCAGCAGCAAGGCCAGAGCTTTCAAAGCCTATTCCACTCAACAGGGTGTTAGCCTCAACTACTTTCTCCACCGCGGGGGAAGCAACGCCCTTTTCAACCGCCAGCTTGGCCGGCTTTCCATATTCCATCAAAATGTCATAGCAAAGCCTTGCAAGGCTCAAAGCAGTGGCCGTGGAATACCCACCCGGCAAGTTTTTGGCAGAGGACCTGAAGCACGAATCGGCCTCGAACCACGTTGCCAAAGCATCTCCCATGCCGGATACCAAAAATCTCACAGGCGCCTTGGCTATAATGGACGTGTCCACCAACACCAGGTCTGGGTTTTTGGGCAAAACAAAGTATCTGTCAAATACTCCCTCTTCCGTGTATATAACGGACAAGGCGCTGCATGGAGCATCGGTCGCTGCTATGGTGGGGACTATAACCACAGGTTTTCCCATCATTGCAGCTATGGCCTTAGCGGTATCTATCGCCTTTCCTCCACCCACGGCGACAACAAACTCAGCTGCGTTATCCTCGGCGATCTTTTTCAGCCTGTTTATCTCGGGATCGCAGCACTCGCCATTGAAATGCTCGAAAACAGCCTCTATTCCTTCCTTCTTGAAGCTCTCCTCAACGATCCCTTTGGAAGTGCTCATAGCCCTCTTCCCGCCTATTACAAAGGCCTTCTTGCCAAGATGCTTTGCCTGTGCTCCTATCTCAGCCAATGCACCCGGCCCCTGAACATACTTGCTAGGTGATATCATTACTTTGGTTCCCATACTAATCCCTCCTGTTTTTATGTATTCCCTTACTCTACTTCCCTAAACTACAACTAGGCAAAAACCTCAAGCAGCCCTTTATGCGGCCTACTTATAACCACTGCCTCAACCAAAAGCCCCCGGGAAGCAACCACCCCCTCTGCGGTTTTTACGGCATTCTTGACGTCCGATATCTCACCGGTCACAGAGAAAAAGCTCTTAGAACCCATGCCCTTGCCCACTCGTATCTCTATCAGATCCACTTTTGCGGCCTTAACAGCCGCATCCGCTGCCTCAAGCACCGACGGAGCAGACATAGCCTCCACTATCCCCAAGTCCCTTATATCCTTTACCTCCGTAGAACAACTAAGGGCAGATATGACCTGGGGGTGGACGTTCGGCAAGAACATGTAATCCACTATCATTTCCTTACCGACATCCAAAGCCCTATTCGCTGCGGTCTTGACGGCGCTAACCTGGCCGCCAACTATGATCAAAAACTTGCCTGGACATGTAGTGGAGGCGTAATAAAGAGAAACACTCGCCGACTTGAGCATGCTGTCAGCTATTTGATACCCCCGCGCCACGCTAATGCTTTCTATGGTAGCCAAGGCCTTTTCCATCTAATATCACTCCATATCCACTTTCTTTATTTTTACCCCTTCAGCAGTCACACTGAGGACGACACCGTCAATTGAAGAATGAACAACCGCTCCTAAAGCCCCCTCCGGCGGAAGGCCTACTACCTGACCTGACGCCACAAAATCTCCTTCGCTCACCGCAGGAACACATGGACGCCCTATGTGCTGAGAAAAAGGCACAAAAACCTCGTTGAAGTCCTCAAACATTCCCCTAAAGGGCACTTCCTCGGGACATTTATCAAGGCCTATGCGCCTTTTCAGCCTGCTTGAAGGAAGGAGCCTGTAATCCCTCATGGGATCCAGCTTCATCTCCCGCTTCGGGAATTCGGGCTTTACCCCCTGCTGCCTCAATATAGCCTTAAGCTGTTGGTTTACCCTTCTTGGGGAAAGCTGCATAGGACAGGCATGCAGACCGCTGCACAGGTTACACTCGGAGCATAAAAAGGCGCTCTTTAAGACGGATATATCCGCCAGCTTGTTGTACGCCATGGCCCTCATTATCATGTGGGGCTTTAGGTCGTAGCCCACAAGCTTTCTGGAACAAACCAGCGAGCACTGGTTGCACTGGATGCAGGCATACTTGGCCTGCTTCAGCATCGTCTCTATAGGCATGGTCTCGTACTTGACCAGGGCAGAATCGCCTGGAACCACTATAATGCCGCTTGTAGTCTTGGTCACAACAAAATCCAAACTCTTGCGGTATCTTCCCGTCATGGGACCGCCATCTATGTACCACGGATCATCAACGGTTGCGCCACCGCAGGCCTGTATGAGGCGAGAAGCATAAACCCCTATGGGGACAAGCCAAAGGCCAGGCTCCTTTACATAGCCGCTGACCGTAACGAACTTGTAAATTACGCTCTTGGCCTCCATCGCCCTGCCCAAGTTGTACAAGGTTTCCACGTTGTTCACCACAACGCCGACCATCAACGGGAGACCTCCCTCGGGAACTGTTCTGCCCAAGGCCTCCCTTATCAATATAACCTCGTCGCCAGCAGGATAATAATCCCCTATCGGAACTACCTCTCCCCCCGCTTTTCTCAGGCTTTCTATTTCCTTTTTGTTCTTCTTCTTAAGGACGAAGACTGCCCTTTTGGCGCCTATTGCCTCAGCAACTTCCCTTGCCGTATCCACCAGGAATTTGCTTTCTTCCCTCATAAGGTGCTTGTCCTTGAACAAAAGAGGCTCGCACTCCACGCCATTAATTACATAAGTATCTATGTTATCGGCCTTAAGCTTCACATGGGTGGGGAAGCCGGCTCCTCCGGCTCCCACGACCCCTGCTTCAGATACGGCCCTTAAGAGCTCTTCTTTCGAGATCATTTCATATTCCCCCATCCGGGTTAGACTATCCTAAATGCCCCATGCAGCATGCAGCGCCTTACCCTGCAGAAGGAAAGAGGCGTAGTTGGACCCTGCCCCGTGGTGGTGGCTATGGTAAATGCTGTGGGACAGTCTCCTCCAAAGCCTATGGACGCAAAGGAGGGTGCGTTCTTGGTGAAGATGGTGGTCTCCATGGCTCGGGCCATCCTGCTCATATTGTCGATGTTGGTGCTGTGAATTGCTGCCGAATGCCTGAATCCATGTTCCACCCTAAGGGCCATCTCTAGTCCCTCATCGAAATCCGATACCCTCACCATGGGCAAAACGGGCATGAGCATCTCCTCCTGCACAAGGGGATCTTGCTCTTCTGCCTCCACCAAAACGACCCTGACCGTCTCAGGAACCTTTATGCCTATATCTTTCAATATGCGCACTGCATCTTGGCCAATATAATCCCTGTTAGGTGTTCCCTTCTCTGTAAGAACAAGTTTTTTGAGTTTCTCCACATCGCTTCCTTTAAGTTCAAAGGCCCCGTTCTCCAACATGTACCTTTTAAGCTGATCAGCGACGCAGTTGACCACTATCAGCTCTTTTTCAGCTATGCAGGGCAAGTTGTTGTCGAAAGAACAACCGGCTATGATATCTTTTGCCGCTTTCTCCAAATGCGCCGTCTCGTCCACTATCACCGGCGGGTTGCCAGGGCCCGCACCTATGGCGGGTTTTCCCGAACTCAAGGCAGCTTTGACGACGCCTGGCCCTCCTGTAGCAGACACGAGCCTCACGTCTTTGTGGGTCATGAGCTTTTGGGCATTCTCCAAGGTCGCTATGGAAAGGCTGGAGACCAACCCCGAAGGAACGCCCTGGGAGACCAAGTACTGGTTTATTAGCTCGCAGCTTCTTAATGAACACTTGAGTGCACCAGGATGGGGCGCGAATACTACGGCGTTGCCCCCGGAGATCATGCAGATGGTGTTATTTATCACCGAGGCCGTAGGGTTGGTGGAAGGAGTTATGGAAGCTATGACCCCAAAGGGAGAAAGCTCCTCCAAAACCAGGCCGTTATCCCCCGATGTGGCCTTGGTGGTGAAAAACTCCGGTCCGGGCGTCTTCTCTATGGCGAGCCTGTTCTTGGCTATCTTGTCGTCCACCCTTCCCATGCCCGTGTCCTCCACAGCCAGGACCGCCAGCTCCTCAACGTAGTCCATAAGGAACTTCTTGAGCCCATCCACTATTTTTTTCTTATCCTCCAGACTGTACTCCCACTGCCAAATCTTCTGGGCTTGCACAGCCGCTTTTACAGCGTCATCCACATCGCCATAACAGTAGGAAGCGTGGTTCGTCCCCCCTTTTTCCAATGCCCCTACCTGATATTTCAGTTCCTCCAAAACCTTCGCTACAATCTGTTTTATGTCCTGCTCCCTCAAAGCACACACCCCCTAAAGCGCAGCAACAACGGACAACGCATACTGGGCAACGTCCATGTCTTCCTCCACGCTGCCTCCACTCACCCCAATAGCTCCTATCACTTTGCCGTCCTTTTTGATGGGGAATCCTCCGCCAAAACAACAAAGGGCAGAATCTGCCTGAAGGCCATACAGAGGCTTGCCAGGCTGGACGAGCTCCGCGACCTTGTCTGTAGACATGCGGATGGAAACCGCCGTGCGAGCCTTCTTGATGGCCAGGTCACAGCTCACCAAGAGCGCTCCATCCATCCTAGAAAAGGCCGTAAGAATTCCGCTCTCGTCAACAACCGCTATGACCATGGGAACCCTTATCTGAGTGGCTCTCTTCATTGCGGCCTCTACTAATTTGTGAGCCAAATTTAAATTCATCTCCTTGCTGTACATAGCTCCTACACCCCCATCACCTTCAAAAAATTTAAATTCTTCAAAAACCTTCAATTCCTTCATGACAATCTGCGTTACGTAGGACACAAATTCCTCGAAAGCAGCCGCTATCGCCAAAACACAAACGTAATCTGAAAGACGGTTGAGCAAGGGCACCAACCGAGCATCCAAGACATTTCCCCTTGCTGCTTGGATCGCGTAGCGCTCTGCCTCCCTTATAACCGCTCTTGCAACATGGAGCATGGCCTCACACAGGCTCTCTCCTGGGACTATGAACTTACCTTTATTGAACACGTCCACGACCTTCGTATAACAGTCGAAGGGGTACCTTTCCTGAATGGAATCTATCTTCAACTCCAGGCTTTCTATGCTTGGAAGGTTGTATTCCTTGGAACCTCTAGCTATGAAGGCCATTAGGCTCATGAGAAACGCCTGAAGGTCTTTTATCTCTTCCTTCAGCACCATTGGAGCGGTACTCCTGGCAGCGCCCAGGAGAGAAACCGCTTTATCTATATGGCCATTCATTACTATTGCAGGATGATCCTTGGGAACCTTGCTCCCATCAGCCAATTGAGTCATACCCTGATCGCCCTGCCTCGTATATATCCGCACCTTAGTTTTCACCTCTACAGGTTAAAATCCACAGTATCAATTATTCCAACTATCGCCTCGTCCACCGGAGCGCCTCTCTCTTCACTGGCGGAGACCCTGGCTGAGCTTCCGGAGCACAGAAGCACCAGCTCTCCCACTCCTGCACCCACTAAATCCACCGCTACGTGATACTTGTCCTCTCTTACACCCAACTCTCCATCCTTCGTGGGATGAAGCACCTGAACCACCAAGAGCTTGAACCCCACTAGCCTCTCGTCCTTTTTCGTGGAAACCACGTGCCCTATTACCTTCCCTATCTTCATGATTTAACCTCTCCCCATTCCTTCAAGGCTGAAAGAACCTGCTTAACCTCCGATACACTTCCCCAGAAAACAACGGTGTTAAGCTGCTGAGGGCAGTTGCCCACTATCTCGGCAGCTTTCACGTTGGAGGCTTTGGTCCCTACATCTATGGCAGCAAGAACGTCCACAACGGGGCCCTGAATCAACAGCAAAGCTCCCATCCCATTAAAATCGTTGTCAGCTTTGGGCCTCAATCTAACCTTCAAGACCTCCAAAAGCGCCTTGGTGGGTTTAACTACCAGTCGAGCAGAAATAGCCATGCCTATCCTTCCCCTCTTTCCACCCTGATACCCCGCTCCCTTAACCTGGAGAGCGCCTCAGGAGTAAGTTTCGTGTTGCCCTCAAGCACCAATACATCGCACCCACGGACGAGCAATCCGCTTACGTCACTCCAGGTAAGCCACCCCTTGTCCCTTATCACTAGGTTCTTGCTTTCGCCTTTTGTAGCGTGTAAAGCTTCGTCAGGAGCTTTCTTATCGAGAAAAGCCACACCCAGATTCCTAAGCTCCTCAAGCCGCGATTCAAAAAGCTTCAGCATGGGGCCGTCCCACTTGCACCTTTCCCTTACAATGCTCAAATCCATGATCACGGGCTTTTTTTCGTCTATGAAATAAGAAATAAAAAGGCCAAGTTTGCTTACGGGAAAGGCAAAACACAGCTCCTGCAGCACTTCCGGCGGCACTTGCAAAGCCACCAAAAGGTCCAGCGTCTTGACTTCCTTCTTGAGGTCCCCTATGCGATCCAGGAAGTAACAGGGCCTAATGTGACACAAAGGAGCAAAGCAGCTTTCCGCAGGCAAATAGTAAATGGCGTTAAACGCCTCAGCCTCCAGGGGCTTGTTGGGCACCTGACCCAGGCCCCAGAGAAAAGCTACCCGCGGCTTGGCAAGCCTTGTTATTACCTCTTGGGCAAGGCGGTCAACTAACGTGCGCTGCATCTTCCTTCACCATCTCTTTGCACTGTTCTTCCCACAGCATGGACGCTATGCCCATGGGAGTAACCAAAAGGCAATGTTCCGCCAACCTCACAGGGTATTGGACAATAGACGTGAAAACTTCTTCTGAGCCCTCTATGTCCGCTCCTCCGCCAACCAGGTATATTGGCGCTCCCGAGAAATCCCAGGATGCCCTGTGGAGGTGCTCCTTTACTATGGTGGCCATCTTTTCGACGACGGGAACCAGTATGGGCCTCAAGAACCTGTGATTGGACCTGCCGCGTTTTTTCTCCTCGGCCTCCTCGAAGGAAATCCCCATCCTGCCCGAAATCACCAAGGTCATGTGGGTTCCCCCCGTGGGCTCGTCAGCGGAATATACTACCTCGCCATCCTTGAATATCGCTATTCCAGTCGTCCCGCCACCAATATCCACTATCACTCCGTTTTCCAACCCCAACGCCCTGGCGGCAGCGACCGGCTCTTCATACAGCCCCTTGCAAGGCATCCCCAAAGCCTCCACCACGTTGGCACAGACCTGAGCCGTCCTGGAGGATATACCCGGAGGGTATGCCGAAGCACCGACGGAGCACTCCAAAAGCCTATCCAAGGAGATCCCCAGTTTAGAGCAAATGGTTTCTACGTTCTTCTCTGACTCCTTTATGGCTCGCCAGTAATCCACCACGACGCCGTCCCTGATTATTTCAGACGACGAAGTCATGGACGCGGCCACAGGCTCGCCCTTTTCATTCAAGGCCACGACCACAATGTTCGTGGTGCCCAGATCGATCCCCAGGTACAACTTTTCCCATGGGGCAATGGCTTTATTGCTTTTTAGCGCCTCAGCACAGGTATTTAGTCTGCTCAAGGTCTACCCTCCATCTATAGGCTTTCCGGTATGCGGACTATGTGAACGTAATCTCCGGTCTTCAACCCGCAAGCGTTCGCCTCGTCCACGTCCACGTGAAACTCGCTCACGAACCTTTCGCTCACCCTCACCCATACCTTCCTGAATATGACTCCCCTGTCCCCTTTGACCTCCACGTCCACATCCTGGCCATCTTTCACTCCAAGGATAGAGGCCTCCTCGGGGGACAAATGGATATGTCTCCAGGCGATCCCGACACCCTCCGTCAGGGAGACGCTTCCTTTGGGGCCAATAAGCAATACCGGGGTGTCCAGCTTGAAGGAAGAGCCACTTTTTACGACCGGAACATCTATGCGGAGTTTTCTTGCATCTGCGGCCGAAAGCTCAAATTGGGTATTTTTCCTTATAGGGCCAAGTATTCTGACGTTCTCCAAAACGCCTCCCGCTGTAGCCACGGTCACGGTCTCCTTGGCAGCAAACTGCCCTGGCTGGCGCAGGTCCCTCAACTTGGTGAGCTCATACCCTTTGCCAAAAAGGACATCCGCATGCTCCCTCGAAAGGTGCACATGCCTGTTGCTGACTCCAACCACTATGGGAAAGCTGCCGGACGAAAGCATGGCGCTTATTTCCTTTGTTATGGCATCTACAAGGCCTTCCATGTTCAACATGATTGGCTCCCCTCTGGATTCAGGCCGGGGACTAGTCCTCCGTCCCTATGGTCAAATCTGTCTTGTCGTCTTTTCCTTCTCCAGGCAGCATGGTCTCCGTATCGGAGTGGGGCCTCGGGATGACGTGCACCGAAACAACCTCTCCAACTGCCCTCGCCGCAGCGGCTCCAGCGTCCACAGCAGCCTTCACGGCTCCCACATCACCTCTTATCATCACCGTCACCAAACCTGCACCGGAAAGCTTGTGTCCTATCAATGTCACGTTAGCTGCCTTGACCATGGCATCTGCTGCCTCTATGGCCCCTACGAAACCTTTTGTCTCCAACAACCCTAAAGCTTCTCCCTTCATTTAAGACCCTCCCATCAGTTAATGGCTGCTATTTACTGCTTTTTGGGCTTTCTTTTTGCCCTTCCCTTCGTCCCCTTTCCAGCAGGTTTCTTATCCTCTGCATCCTCAGTAGGGGGTTCTTTCTTCGCCTCTTTCTTCTCTTTTTTATCTGCCTTAGAAGGCTCTGCGGCTTTTTGCTCCTTTTCTGCTCCCTCTTGGGGTTTTGCCTTTTGTTTCTTTTCCTCTTCAGCCTCGGTGGAGCTTTCAGGAAGCTCTGTGGTTCTTTGTTCCTCCTTGGGCTGTGCTTTTTGCTTTTTTTCCTCTTCGACACAGGTGGGGCTTTCGTCAAGCTCGGTCTCCTTGTTGTAAACCATGACTGGCTCCAAACCTGCGCCAGGCCTGGGTATGATGGAGACAGACACTACCTTGTTCACCTTCGAGGCTGCAGCATGGGCGGATAAAAGGGCACTCTTAACAGCCGAAACATCTCCCTTTATTTTTATGGTTATCATTCCATTGCCTTTTGAGTTTTCCCTGCCTACAAGCTTCACGTTTGCAGTCTTGCACGCTGCATCCGCTGCCTCTATGGCTGCAGCCAAACCCACTGTCTCTATAAAACCCAGTGCTGCATGAGAATCCCTCATTACAACCCACCCCTAACGTTCTTTAGTTCCTCCATCACGTAGGCAACTATCTTATTGACCAATTCTTCATATGCGCCCTCGCCTGTTTCGGGCAGTTTCATTGCTGCACTCTGCAGCTTCCTGGAAAAATCATTAGGCACCCTTCTTTTCTTCAAAAATTCCTCTTTATCCAACAAAGGCTCCCTCTTCACCAACCTGGAGGCGTTGTGCCCCAACCATCTCAGGACCAACGGGTCTTTACCGTGAAACGCCGTGACATACGGAGGATGCTCCGCAAGAGAAAAGACCGTTACAGCGCTTTCTTTCTCGTCTATTCCTATCCCTACCTCCAGCCTGGAAAGGACTGCGGCCTCTTTAGCAAGGGAAGAAGCTCTGCCCTTTGGCATCCTTCCCCAGGCCATGGGAACCCCTTCTTCCTCGCAACCGGCTCCTACATGCCCCGCCCATTCTTCGGGGCATCCTTCCGACAGCAAAAGGACTATAACCGGCCTGTTCTGCTCCTCTATATCCTTAAGCTCCATGAGACGAGCCTTACTCATTCTTCTAGCCCCTCCGCGCTTCACTCAGCCACTTAACAGGCATTCCCTTGCTGGCAAAAGCCAGCACCAACCCCGTGGCCACCGCGTTTCGAGGACCCTCTACACCTCTTATGTTGCCTCGTCCCGCCACCACGCCAAACCTGGAAAGGGCATCGGTTATCATGGTTGGGATCTCGAAGTCCAACGAAGATCCGCCCACAAGGACAACGTAGTCCAAAAGCCTTACGTTGCCCGCTGGAGAAACCCTCTCAAGGGCCCTCATGGAATTGGTGACGAAGACTTCCTTTTTGGCTCTGCGCCTAATCTCCCTTATCCGCTCCACCGGAATGTCCAGCTCCAGAGGCATCAGTATGCCCTCTTCCACCACAAGGGCGTTCTTCCCAAAAAGGTTGGGGGGCAGGGGGTTTTCGAAGAACCTCACCCTCCCATCCTCCTGACGGACATGGAAGGGGCTTTCGACCTTGCATAAGGGGTAGCGCTTTATGGACTCCGCCAGATCCATGCTCTCTATGCCTAACTCGCTGGCTATTATGGTGTTGACCATGTTTCCTGCGCCTGCAAGGTGAATGAGTTCAATGTCGCCGTTTTCCTTCATCAAGGAAGCATCAGTGCTCCCAGCCCCTAGGTCCAAGATGGCCAGAGGCTTCTTCGTTCCCGGGGTGGTAAGGGCTCCCCTTACGGCCATCTCTGCCTCGACTCCGCCGATCATTACCCTTACTCCCGTCTCCTGGGAGATGGCTTCAGCCAACTGGGTCATGGGGAGTTTCTCGGTCTCCACCATCACGGCGAGAGCCACTCCGTGTTCCTGGGAGAACTCACCAGCTATTCCGCCCACGACCTTTTGGGGAACCAAGGTATCCACCGCCAAAAGGTCCTTTATGTGTATATCCGACACGGGAAGGCCCGTCAGGTTGGACATGACCCGGCGGACTCTCTCCATCATTCCGCCCACGTTGGTGCCGGGTTGACCGAATATGTCCTTCACCGGTTGGCTATCCGCTAGGGCCCTCATTATGGCCTCTGCCCCGCTTTCTACGTTGACGGTCCTTCTTCCCGAAGGCCCATCGATGTAAAGCTCCCCGGCGGGAATCCGCCTTTCCTTGACCTCTCCTGTAGGGGTTTTTATTACCACCGCGGAACGGTTGCCTATCAAGGCTCTAGCCACAGGGACAACATGCTTGGTCTCCTCAGGAGAAAGGGAAAAAATAGTTGCTATACCATAGGGGTTGGACAACACCTCTATCACCCTGCCGGGAGGGGCTACTTCCACGCAGGCCAGCATGCCCATGGGAACTTTCTCTATGGACATTACTTCATCAACGATCGGTATGACCTTATTGATCCTGTTGGCTATCAGGACCCCATCGTCTCCCTGGCATATGGCGCCCTCTACGGCAATGCCCTTTTCCAGGGCTTTATTTATCATCTCTGACGCTGCTTCATAATCCCAGCTGGAGGGAATCACCACTATAACGGAGGAACCCCGCTCTTCGTTCAGCAGGTCATCGATGTGTACGGTCTTTCCCTTTCCTACTCCCACGCCGCCTGGCGTCGAGGGGTTATGGCCTATCATAGTGGACTCGGTCACTATGGTCTCGCTTATGTTCTCCATGGCCACGTCGCCTATAACAGGGGCCGCTTCATTTATGCAGATCAAATCTATCTTGGAAAAATCCTCCCTGCCGAAGCCCGCGCGCTCCAGGGCCAATCCCAGGGCCATCTTAACGCCCCTTACATTTTGGGTTGTCCCCTTAAGGCCAGTGGTCTGATATAAGGAGGAAGACAAAAACTCCACCCGTCCGTCTTCCACCTTACCCAAAGCAACCTCAGTAGTAGAATTTCCTATATCAATGCCAGCCACTATGGGCACCATAACCCCTCCTTAGATCGTTCTCAATCAAGATCAAGCGCTCTTGAGAAGTCCCCTGCGCTCATATACTTCCGCAGCTTCTCTTACCATTCTGGCGTTAACCACCGCGTTGTACTTGCTCTCCAACTCATCGGCTATATCCAAAAGCTCCTGCTTCGTGGACCTGCGAGGCCTCAGGGCGTTGTATATCTCAAGGAGCCTCTTGTCCGGAACACTGATCAGTTCCGCTGACCTTCTCAGGTTCATAGCCACCTGGGTTCTTCCGGCAGCCTCGGCGATCTGAGCCTGGTACTCCAAAGCCTCAGGAGTGATACGCAGGTCCTCGAAGCCGACCTTGCCGTTCAGGAGATTGTCCAAGTTGACCTCATCAATGGACTTACCCGTAGGCGTTTTAAGAAGCTCCGGTCTCTTGAAGGCAAGAGGGTAATCCTCTACATTCAAAGAGTTGGCCTCTTTCCCTTTAGGGGCGGCGCCTGCAGGGGTATTAGACGACCCCATGACCTCTTTAAGGGTCTTTCTCACAAGTTCCGCTATAAGCTGTTCATTCAGTTCCATAGCCATTCCTAACACCCCCTCATCGCTCAAAGACAACTTCAATTTCTACAGGATCTTTCTTGGGATCGACGAACCGCATCTCTTTGTTGTGCAAAAGGGCCGCCAACCCCTGGTAGCGAGGCCGTGCCATAGGATCGTTCTTGGTGGGAACAGGCACTGGATTTTCACCCTTGGCATACTTTGCAGCGTTGCGGCCTATTGCACGGAACGTTTCAGGATCCAAAAGGGGAGACTGGGGGAAGAGCTCCAGGTTCCCAAGAGGAGGAAGATCTTTGTGATGAATAACCGCAGTCCCTCTGGAGAGCACTCCTACAGCCACACCGGATCCGGAAAGCTCTGCCGCCTTCTTGCCTATGAATGCGACGTCGCAGGTATGCAGGACCCTTACCACCCTTGGCTTCATACCCTCTTCCTCTATTCCTGCCATTAGCTGTCTCAACACTTCGGAATGAGGAGTGCCAACTATAGTCTCATTGAAACCAACCCCAAACCCGGGGGATATGCCTATCACCACATCTCTAGGGTCTGAGCTTTTCTCGGCAGCGCCTTTCTCTGCGAGCTTCATGGATGAAGCAGCTTTAGGCGACGAAGGGCTTTCTGCCTTCTTCCCTGCTTCAGGGGAAGGAACCATCTCAGCTAAAACTTCAGCTATGACCTTGCGAATGACTTCTTCATTCAGAGAAACCATAGTTTCACCCCCTTAAACGTCCTCGGCCCTTATAGCCCAAGGAATGTTCTTTATCTCTTCCCATCGCTCGGGGCTCATCTGATAGCCGGTCGTGGGGCCATGGTACTTGTTAGGATCGTTCACCGCGCTCCAGACGTAGCCGTTTTCATCTATCCAGGCCGAGGTCTGCAGGTAGTCGCCGGAGATGCGCTGCTTCATCATCATCAAAATGGCCTCTGCTACATCCCTGAAGCCGCGCTTGGCCAACGCCTTTATGACGTCCACGCCCGTTATGCCCTCTTTCATGATCCTATCGGCAGCCTTCAGATCCTCTGGGATGTTCCTCGGCGGGACATCCTTGCTGGTGTTGGCGTAGGTAGCCGCTTCCACTTCCTCGTCCGTAATCGGCGGGAAGCCAAGCTCCTCGTAAACGGCCTGTAAAGCTCTTGCTGCCTTGTTCCTGACCGCTATGACGTCTTCCTCCAGCACTGGCCGGACGCCGCCGTCCACCTTGAAATCACGCTGCAAGGCAAGGTAATCGTCCATGTCCTCTATGTCCCAGTTGGAGCCAGCGAACATGTTGTCGCAGTTGGGAACAGCAGAGTAGCCGGAGAATATAAGGTCTGTTCCAGGGAAGAACTGGGGTATGGTCCTTGCTGTACGGCGCAGGTCCGAGTGGGAGAAGGTCTGGTCGTTTCCGGAGGCGACCTCCATACCCATCGTCATGGTCAAGAGGTTCTCCGCTGCCACAGCCCTGAGGCCGCTTGGGACGGCTCCAGGAACGCCTATACAGGAGATGGAACCGTTCTGCAGGCCCTGGACTCCGGCGCCCTTGGTGATCAAAATGCATCGGGCTTCCAGATAGAGCATGCTCTTTCCTTCTGCGGCACCCATCTGAACCTCGCTTCCCGTTCCGCTGGTGAACCTCATCTTGATGCCTCGGCTTGCGTAGCACGAAGCCAGGAAGGCCTTTGACCACGGAGTATCATCGCCATCCACAAATACGCCCTCCGTGCCATAGACGGAGACCGTCTCTGCGTAGGCGGTAAGGCCTCTCATGCCTATCTCAAGCTCGAAAGACTCCTCCAGCGCGTCCTGGGTCAAAACTCCCGGACGGCCAACCTGGGACCCCACAAGCAGGGAAAGGGCGTTGAGAGGACCGTACTTGAACACTGCGACCGTGGTCTCTATCTCGGCAAAACCTCTGTAGGCCGCTTCCGCTGCGTCACAGGCAAGCATCACTGGGTTGTCCGTGGCGCTTGTTACATGGGCCTGGTTCTTCGGCGTCTGCCTGACCCGCATCTTCTGCATGGCCATCATTATCTCCACGATGTTCAGCTTATCCATGACCGATGCCAGTTTTGCCGGAGTCAACCCGCCGAAGATCTTTCTGACCTCTTCTGCCGGAACGTTTATATCCACCAACATTCTGGCCAGTTCTTCGTCGGACTTCGCCATTGCCTCCTCCGTTATGGAGACATCTATAGCGTAGTCGGCTATGAACTGGTCTATCATGTCAAAGTCCTCTCGTCTTTTGCCGTCCATCTCCACTATCTTCCCGCCGCTTACCTTCACGGAGGGTTTGGGGTCATTGGGGCTTCCCATCGCTATTAGACCGGTCTCTATCCACTCCCCTATGAACCCGTCTTTATGGACTGGCCTGTTTTCTAAGACCTGGAAACGCTTGCTTCTTTTCTTTTCTGCCATTTACGCTCACCTCCCAATAACCAAAGCCTTCGCGGCCTTAGATGTACGGTTTGGTAAGAGATTTGGGAGGCTCGCCAAATGCTCCTAACAACTTCAGACCCACTTCACGGGCCGCTATCAACGCCTGTCTGACCGCTCCAGAATCGCCGGTGATGCCCATTACGACTTCGTTGGTGTAGGTATTTCCGTTGGTGGGCGTGCTGTAGAAGAGCATGTCAACCTCTGCGGCCTTCAAAGCTGCATCGGTCATGACTACACCTATTCCCGCAGGAGCACCTACGATAAGGCCGAAGGCCTTCCCCACGGGAGCGCCAAAGGCCTTATTGCATGCGTAGCTGGCCCTGGCGGTATATTGGAACTCCAGGTGGCCGGCGTCGTTGGCATACACGTCGCCAAAGGTTCTCTCCAGGTCCTTGAGGGCCACTTCCACAGCCCTGCGGGCATCGGAGACATCCTCTGCTCCAAGGAGGATCAAGCAACCGTGTCCGGCGCCGCCCTTGGTGTCCCTCGGAAGCTCCAAGAGCACCACTTCGGTGTTCGTGGCCTTCACCGCTTCGTCGGCAGCCATTATCTGGGGACCAGCGCCTACGCGGTCGGAGATGATCCCTATGGACCTGTATTTTGGATCCCAACCAAACTTCTCGAGAATGCGGCTTTCCAGGTTGGCAATCACAAGCCCAATGGTGTCTCCCATGGCTGTGCCCACAAACTCTGTGACTCCAGATGCCAACACCGCTTCACAGCATGCGGCAGGTTTTTGTTCTTCTTTCTTTTCAGGCTCTCCCGCGCTGGAAAGCCTCTTCATCACTTCTTCCATAACCTTTCCCATCAGTTCCTGATCCATTTCCCGAACCCCCTTTTCAAAAACTCAAACGCCAAAGAACGCAATTAGCCCAACTTGGGAAGGATCTTTTCCGTGTCGGAATGCGGCCTTGGGATCACGTGCACAGAAACAACTTCCCCAACTTTCTTTGCTGCAGCAAGCCCGGCGTCAACAGCTGCCTTCACGGCTCCTACATCCCCTCTGACCATGACGGTGACGTAACCGGAACCGATCTTCTCGTAGCCCACCAATCTCACGTTCGCTGCCTTCACCATGGCATCCGCAGCCTCGATGCAGCCAACCAACCCTCTGGTCTCGATCAAACCCAAAGCTTCTCCGTTCATGTCATTTACACCTCCGTAAAATTTCTTCTATTCTTGCCTTAAGTTCCCTTACTCCTGTCCCTTCTTTGGCAGATACGGCATACACCTCCTCAACCCCAGCTTCCAAAAGTTTCCTTTGGGCAGAATCAACCTTCTCCTCATAGTTGCCATCTAAAAGGTCTATCTTGTTGACGCACCCCAAAACAGGGGAAGCGAACGTCTTGGATATGCCTGGCGGAAGCTGCCCCGGATTTGTGGCATCGACCACCACCAGGACCGCAGCAGCCTTTGAAGAGGAAGTAATGAGGACATGATAAAAACGGGCCATGTCCATGAATTCTCCTGGGGTGTCAATAAACTGGGGGGAATACTCAACAGCCTCCGTTTTACGAACCGAAGAGCCCAGAAGGCCCAACGCCTTAAGAAGAGTGGTTTTACCTACTCCTGTCCTTCCCACGACCATCAGCCTTTTGGTCATGAGAAGGTCACCTCCGTGGAGGCAAAAAGAAGCTTGGAACCGAAAAAGCTAACAATACTTCGGAGGGAACTTTCAACAGAGGAGACGTCGCCACTGATCATAAGACAGCCTGTAAAGCGGTCGACGAACTCCACTCGCACTGAGGCGGACTTGGAGGCGATATCTCCTGCTATGATGGCCCCTTCACCAGGAGTTATGGTTAGGATGCCTACCGCTCCCTGATGGTCAATACCTATCTTTTCGCACAGTTCCTTGCGAGGGTTCCTTATGACATGAGCAAGTGTGATTTGCTTGCCAGGAACATACTCTTGAATTACCCTGGCTTTTTCCGACACCAAAGCACCCCCCTTTCCCCTCAGAAGTTATGTTCTCCTAACGAGAAGGGGGATTCAATCAAGGGGGGACCTATTTTTTTGACCAGTTATACAAGAAAAAACAAAAGGAAATTTTAAGACGTGCAGGTACTTGTTTTTTTGCTCAAAATCTTTGTTTTTTTGACCTATTGGTCAAGGTGTTGTCTTTTGGCGTATTCGGAGGGGCTTTCTCCCGTAAGCTGTTTGAAAAGGATGCTGAAGTAATTTATGTTCCCATACCCTACCATCAAGGCAGTGTCCCTTACAGAAAAGCCCTGAGAAAGCAATATTTTCGCCTTCTCTATCTTTTCTTCCTTGACCACGTCTATGAATCTCTTGTTCAGGGTTTTCTTAAAGAGCCTGCTCAAGTACGAGGGGCTGACGCAGGCATATTCGGCAGCACTCTGCAAGGTTACATCCTCGTAGTGGGACCTTATGTAAGACAAGACCTGCTGCACGATTATGGCTGATTCATCTGCTGCGCTGTTTCTGATCGCCCAGGAGCTCAATATCGCCTGGGAGAAAACCTTGTTGAGGTCCTTAGGGTTAGAGGAGCCGAGAAAGTTCAGGATTTGCTTGTTCGCCCACTCTCGCATCATCGAGAAGTCGCACTTTAGCTCTATAAATAACATTAGAAGCTGGCCCAAGATCCCTAGAGCTGCCATTTTGGCCATCCCTAGGTTCTTTACGGCGATCTCCCCTATAAAAGCATTTATAGTCTCTATACTGTCGGCGACCATCGCACTGTCGTTTTTGAGGAAACCATCCAGCAGGTAGTTGAAATATTTCTTTGCAGCACTTTCTACGATAAACGGGTCCGTCTCATAATCTTTTTTCTCCGTGGAATCATCGCACAAGACGACTTGGCCAAATCCCCTGAAAATGCTCTCTTCTACGACTTCTTCCAGCTGAGATATGACTTTCGCCATCTTGCGCAAGTCGGTAACGTAACCTCCGCATACGACGTTGGATTTAAGCCCCCTTGAGGAAAGATGCCCAAGGATCTTCAGTCCCATATCTTCCAAGGAAGCGCTTTCCCTTCCCTGCGCCGCTGGAACCATGACCAAAAAGCAAAAATCGCCCCACGGCACCACAACTCCATCCTCGAACACCCCTTCAAGCTCTCTCCAGAAGTGAATGAGACTGCCTTCCAGAGGGTCCAAACTGCTGAAGCACGCCACACCCAAAACCACACAGGGGTTAACTGGAGGAAGGTTGAGAACGGAAAAGACCATCTCGGTATCCTTGTCGAGCCTGTTGTACTTGACCAGATCCTGCAGGGCTGCATATACGAAGATTCCCTTGTTTCTGGACACAAAATCCTTTATCTTGTCGCTTTCTGCAAGGGCCTTTCTTTTATCCTCTAT
>NZ_DAITZW010000021.1:0-29399 GCF_036847465.1 Thermovirga lienii
AAACCAGAGACCTTGCCTTGGCTCTTAATTTTACACAATTATATGGACGTAACTGGCGAGGGAAGCTTTCGTTATAGTTTCCTTATCTTGGATAGTGGCCTCGGCTATAGGAGGACTTCCTTACCTGTTCAATGGAACAGTGAAGACTTTTACGGATGCCTTCTTCGAGGCTATGTCTGGATTTACTACCACGGGGGCTTCCGTTTTGACAGATATACAATCCAACCCTAGAGGCATACTCTTTTGGAGAGATTTGACCCACTGGCTAGGCGGCATGGGGATAATAGTTTTGAGCCTTGCAGTTTTACCCTTTTTAGGGGTCGGTGGCATGCAGCTGTACAAAGCCGAGGTTCCAGGACCTGTCCCAGAGAAGCTAACTCCCCGGATTCAGCAGACGGCACTTCTGTTGTGGGGGGTTTATGTGTTTCTTTCCGCCCTTGAGGTTGCTTTGTTGTTGGGAGGAGGGATGAACTTGTTCGAATCCCTTACCCACACTTTCGGCACGATGGCCACAGGAGGTTTTTCCCCTCTCAACGGGAGCATTGGGCAGTACAATAACCCTTATTTCGACTGGGTCATTACGATATTCATGTTCCTGGCAGGTGCAAACTTTGCTCTGCATTACATGATGCTGAGGGGGGACCTTAAGGCGTGGTGGAAAGACGAGGAATTTCGTTTTTACACAATAGTCATATTTTTGGGTATAGCTACTGCTACCAGTTTTCTATATTTCAGCGAGACATACGGATCCCTACTGGAGTCTTTGAGGTACGCAGCCTTTCAGGTGGTCAGCATCGTAACGACCACGGGTTACGTTACGGCGGATTATGAAAAGTGGCCCTTCTATGTGCAGTACATGCTCCTTTTTTTGATGTTTGTCGGAGGATGTGCAGGTTCTACTGGTGGAGGCATCAAGAACCTTAGAATAATGTTGCTTTTACGCCATGTCAAAAACGAGTTGAGGAGGCTTCTACATCCTTCCGCTGTTTTGCATGTGAGGACCGCAGGACAAGTAGTAGAAAGAGATGTCATTGGCTCTGTAACAGCCTTCTTCATATTGTACATAGGCCTTTTTGCTGTTGCAGCGCTGTTTATGAGTGCCCTAGGTGTGGATGTTTTGACCTCTATAGCAAGTGTCGCCGCTACCATCGGCAATATTGGGCCAGGGTTAGGGACTGTAGGTCCTGCGGAAAACTATGCTCACATTCCTTTGGCGGGCAAATGGGTGCTCTCTTTTTGCATGCTTTTGGGCCGATTGGAGATATACACCGTGATGATCCTGTTCTTACCTGAAACATGGAGAAGGTAGATAGCTTATAAAGCATAATGGGGGCAGGTATATCCTAGCCCCCATGGTTGTAGGCTGAAATTAGTAACCTAGAGCCTCCCCTATTATGAACACATGGATTTCCCTTCCGAAGGGAGCCCGGTCCAAGATCAAAGTTGCCCTGCATACCCTATTGGGGCTGTTGCAGTCCACGCAATAACCTAGCTTAGTGCAGGGAACGTCGTAGTTTAGGCGTATGGCGTTTGGCGGAGTGGCCACGTTATGGACCCTTTTTATGGCACTTTCAATGTCAGGGCATATTTTGTTTATGCCCACCACGAAGATTAGCTTATTTGTACCCCAGGCCATCCCTGCAACTCGGTTCCCTGTGCCGTCTATGTTTACAAAGGTTCCGTCCGTGGTCAGCGCATTGGTGCTGGTGATGTAGTAATCGCTCAAGAGCTCTTCCTGTAGTTTCTTTTTTCTTTCTTCCGGAGATAAGCTTGGGTCCCAGTGGTGGTTTATCGTGCATCCTTTTTCTGCTAATAGTTCCATGAGTCCCATTTCCCTTACGGTGCATGTGCCTGGAACTCCCACCGTGGAGCCGGAGGGAATCATTTCAAGAATTTTTTGGGCTGCTTCCTTGGAGGATGGGAAATAATATGCTTTATAGCCTTTCGAAACCAAAGCCTTTACTACAGACTCTCCAAGTTTTTTGTTGGTCTCTTCCCAAATGGCTTTGTTCTTCTCTAACATGGGGTTCATTCCATAATACCTCCTGTCCGTTTTTTAGCTGATTTCTTGATTATTATCCGTGAAAAGGCTTGTGTTTTCAATGTTTTGAGGTATATTAGATGGTGTGATTTTAAGCGCAGACAGTATTAAATGGATTTTGCTAGCATATAGGAGGGATAACCATGTGTAGAGTTATTACGCCCGATTCAATAGGCCATGAACATTTAGACGATCCTTTATCAATAGCAGAGCTATTGAGAGAGACTTTGGCTGAAGAGCTTCACTCGATGAACGATGTGGTGGCTCGATGGCATATGATTGAGGATCAAGAGATAAAGCATGCCCTTTCCCATGTCATAGAGTATAAACAGAAGGGAATAAGGTTGCTGTGGAGTGCTTTAGAGAAGCTGGAAGAAAAAGTAATGACTGAAGAATCAGAGGGGCATTCTCACGAGCATACTCATCCTCATACTCATTGAACAAAAGAAAAATCAGAATCTGTTTTCCAGCAAGGTGAGGGACTTCCCCCTCACCTTGTTGTGTGTGTATGGCGAATGTCTCTTGTGTGTGTCAAGGTTTATTGCTTGACACACATGTGGTACCCGCTTATAATCGCTCTGTTCGATGGGAGAATGATCTTACATGAACAGAAACGACCTAGAAGAGAGAACGCGAGTGGATAGGCTTTTTGATGTTTATGGTGCCCTATTGACGGAGAAGCAGAGGATTGCCTTTCAGATGCACCAAGATGAGGATTTATCGTTGGCGGAGTCCGCGGAACTGCTCAATATGACTCGCCAAGGGGTTCATGACCTATACAATAGGGCCAAAGCCAGGCTTGTTAAGTTGGAGAATCTACTGGGTTTTGCCGGCATAGAGCAAAGATACAACGATTGCCTCGTTAAACTTATGGAAATATGTAAAGAATCCAGGGTAGATTTGCCTGAGGACTTGGTTTTGGAGATAAAAAAACTGACTGGGCTGGAAATAGAAGAAGAGGAAGAGTGATCTCATGTTAGATACCCTTAAAAAACGATTTGAGAAAGCACTAGGCCTTTTGAAAAACAAAGGAAAGCTGACGGAAGAGGACGTATCCGAAGCTGTTAGGGAAGTGAGGCGCGCCCTTCTGGAGGGCGACGTAAGCCTTAAGGTTGCCAAGGAACTCACCCAAAAAATAAAAGAAAGGGCCACCCAGAGGGAAGTTTTGGATTCCATAACTCCCGCTCAGCAGATACAAGCCATAGTATACGAAGAGCTTGTAAATTTGATGGGAGGTAAAACGTCCAAAGGTATTGTTTTTGCCCCTAAGCCTCCTACGGTCTGCATGATGGTCGGATTGCAAGGAGCGGGAAAGACCACCACCTGTGTGAAGATAGCTAAAAAGCTCAAGGGAGGCCATAAACCTTTGGTTGTAGCTTGCGATTTGAAGAGGCCTGCTGCGGTAGAACAGCTGCAAATTTTGGCAAACACTGCAGGGGTGGGGTTCTTTGGTCCTAAGGCAGGTGAAGGTGATCTTAAAAAGCTCATCAGGGACGCTATGGAATATGCTGCGTCAAGGTTACATGATGTGATCATTTTGGACACTGCGGGTCGATTGCATATAGATGATGAACTTATGCGAGAGCTCGTAGAGATAAAGGAGATTGCAAGTCCCACGGAGATTATGTTGGTCTTGGATGCCATGACGGGGCAAGAGGCCATAAGGGTCGCGGAGGCCTTCCATGGCGAGCTGGCTTTGACTGGATTGATCCTGACAAAGATGGACGGCGATGCCAGGGGAGGCGCTTTGCTTAGCGCAAAAGCCGTGGCGGATGTGCCAGTCAAATATATAGGTGTTGGCGAGAAACTGGATGATATAGAGGTTTTTGATCCGGAACAGATGGCCCAAAGGGTTTTGGGTATGGGCGACCTTAAAGCCCTGGCGGAGAAGGTAAGGGAAGCTGCCGAGGGCGTGGATATGGAAAAGGTCGCAAAGAGCCTCACTAAAGGCAAATTGACCATGGAAGATTTGCTTCAGCAGATAAGACAGATAAAGCGCATGGGACCCCTGGAGAAGATCGTTGAGATGCTTCCAGGGGGAGGAAAAATTAAAGAGCTTGCTGGTAGCGAGATGGACGACAAGAGGTTAAAACACATAGAGGCCGTGATCCTATCGATGACTCCTGAGGAGAGAAGAAACCCCAAGATCATAAAGGGCAGCAGGAGGAGAAGGATTGCTTATGGATCCGGTACATCGGTCCAAATGGTCAACCAGGTCCTAAGTTATCACAAGAACATGAATGAGATATTTAAGCAGCTTAAGGGACGCAAGGGCAAAGGATTTAGGCTCCCAAAGGGATTGCCCTTTAGGTAGAGTGGGGAGTTCCAAGGGAACCTATTTAGATATAAGCAGCAAAAATCAGGAGGTGTATTAGATGGCAGTAAGGATAAGGTTAGCCCGCTTCGGGCGCAAAAAAAGGCCGTTCTACCGTTTGGTAGTGGCAGATGCTAGGGCACCAAGAGATGGTATGTATATTGAACAGATAGGGACGTACAATCCGATGACTGACCCAGCGGAGATCAACGTCAAGGAGGACAGAGCCCTTCATTGGCTTTTCAACGGTGCCCAGCCGTCGGAGACAGCGAAGGCCCTATTTGTAAAAACGGGAGTTTGGGAGAAGTTTCTCTCGGGCAAGAAGCAGTAGAGGTGTGCGATGCCAGCATATGAAGAGCTGATTAGCTTTCTGGTAAAAAACATAGTAACTAAGCCTGAGGACGTGGAGGTTACTTCGAAGCGTTCAGAAAATGGCGTTGTTAAGGTCATGATAAGGACAGCTCCAGAAGACATTGGAAGGGTAATAGGGAAGCGCGGTGTGACTATAAACGCAATACGCTATATAGCCAAGGCTTCTTCCATTAAGCCCAATGAGAAGGTGGAAGTTGATCTTTTGGAAGAATGAGGTGCTTGGTGTGAAGGATTTAGGTTTGACGGCAATAGGAAAGATTGTGGGAGCGCATGGAGTCAAAGGGGAGTTTAAAATCTTACCCTTGACCGATTTTCCTGAGCGGTTCAAAGCCATGGAAGAACTGAGGTTATACGGGGCTTTAGGCTCTCACAAGACGACGCTGCGGTTGCTGTCAGTTCGTTTCCAGGTCGATAAGGGTTTGGTTTTGGCCAAGGCAGAGAACGTCAATACCAGGGAAGAAGCGGAAGCCCTGCGGGGATTGATCATAAAGATAAGAAAAGAGGAGAGGGTATCCCTGCCAGAAGGTCATTATTGGATAGACGACCTTATAGGGTTAACTGTGAGGGACTGCGAAACCCTTGAGGAGTTGGGGCACGTCAAAGATGTCCTTGTTACAGGAGGAGTTGATGTGTTCCTGATTGAGACCCCCTCAGGCGAAGAAAAGATGATCCCCGCTGCCAAGGAGATGGTAGGATCCATAGACCTGGAGAAAAAACAGATGCTAGTTTCGCTTTTGGAGGGATTGTGGGATTGATGCGGTTTTCTGTGGTCACAGCTTTCCCCGATTTCATAGAGTCCTACTTTACGACCAGCATAATTGGGAAGGCTGTCCAGAAAGGGTTGCTGGAATACGACGTTGTCAATCCCAGATCGTTTGCTGAACCCCCACATAACCAAATAGACGATTATGCGTATGGTGGGGGAGGCATGGTCCTCAAAGCGGAACCACTGGCAAGAGCAGTTGATTCTGTTAAAAGCCCGGACGCAAAGGTTATATGCCTTAGTCCTCAAGGCAAGCTGTTGAACCAAGCACTGGTGGAGTCACTTGCAAAAGAAAAACATTTGATATTGGTTTGTGGACATTATGAGGGCATCGATGAGCGTTTCGTTCAATTATATGCTGACATGGAGCTGTCGGTGGGAGATTACGTACTTACAGGTGGTGAGCTTCCGGCCCTTATAGTCGTTGACGCCGTCTCCAGGCGGATAGAGGGCGTAGTGGGTAAATCTAGTGCGGTCGAAGATGATTCTTTTGCCAAGGGGTTATTGGATCATCCACACTATACCCGGCCCTCTGTGTGGAGAGGGATAGAAGTCCCAGAAGTGCTTTTGAAGGGAGATCATGGGGCTGTTGCCAGGTGGCGGCGAAGGGAATCTGTAGCTAGAACTTTGTCTAGAAGACCCGATATAATAAAGGGAGCCTTTTTAACTCCCTATTTGGAAAAAGGTTTATATGTTGTTCTGGGAGATGCTTCGAAGGCCTTTGGCGAGGATGAGCACCTTCCGGACGACGTAGCAATAAAGCTTTTGAAGAATGCAATATCCATAGCCCAAAGGGCTGGCTGCAGAAAAGTGATTTTGATACTTAAGCAAGTCACGGAAAGGCATAGAGTAAGACATTTGCTCTCAAAGCTTAAAGAGACAGAGCCTGATTTCGGTAATTGCGATGAAATGGTAAAAATGGTACCTGACATAGCGAAAGCTTTTGGTTGGATCAGGGAAAAGGAGAAAGAAAAACCATACGTTGTAGCATTAAGCAGCGAGAGCAAAGGCAACGAAGTTGATTGGAATGAGTTAAAGATCAAGATTTTAGGTATGTGTCGTCCCGTGGTCTTTTGTTTTCAATGTCCGGTGGAGAGGTCGGCGGATGTTTGCCTCGGAAATCCGCTGGGGGTTGATTATGAAAGAGATATACTTTCTGGAGTGGACAGCATAGCTGTAGCACTCGAAAAAACCATAGGATTTGGGGAAAAAAGAAGTTCCCATTGGGAGGGATAGATGATGGATCAGAAAATAGCGCTTGTCGAGAGCAAATATGCAAGAAAGGACATTCCTGATTTTAGGCCAGGAGATACGGTGAAGGTTCATGTCAAGGTAAAAGAAGGAAATAGGGAAAGAATTCAGATCTTTGAAGGAGTAGTGATTGCCAGAAAGCATGGTGGAGTGAGGGAAACCTTCACTGTAAGAAAGGTGTCTGGTGGCATAGGAGTGGAAAGAATTTTCCCCCTTTACACTCCTTCAATCGAGAAGATCGAGGTTGTCAGATACGGAAAAGTCAGGAGAGCTAAGCTGTATTACCTCCGTAAACTTAGCGGTAAAGCTGCGAGAATCAAAGAAAGAAGGACGTTCTAAGTATCCAGGTAAGTGTGAGAGGGCCATGCGCGGTGCCTTGGTGTACCTGAGCATGGCCCCTTTTTGTAATTTCGCGAGAGGTTAAAAATGCACAGTATTTTCATAGTTTTGCCTTTATTCATAGTTATATCAGTGGGTTATTTGGTAAAAAGGGTAGGCATTCTTCAGAAAAGTCTTGTCGCTCAATTGAACGATTTACTTTATTGGGTTGTTCTGCCTGTCTTACTTTTTAGGTCTACCCTCAGGGTCGGAGGAAGCATACTAGACAACATAAATTTATTTTGGGGGATACATGTTCCTTTCTTGGTCGTTCCTTTTTTTGCGTGGTTTGTAGCCAGATTACGCCATAAGTCGAACGAAAGAAGAGCCGTTACTGTTTTAATTTCAGTGAGGGCAAACAACATATTCATGGGGATTCCTGCTGTCACATTGGCCCTAGGCCAAGAGGGAGTGGATGCTCTTTCTCTTTTTCTGGCTGTTGGGCTTTTAGGATATAACATTATAACCATAGCTTGGGCACAGGTGGCCCTTAGTGGTACCCTGTCGTTGAGATCTATATTTGATACTGGGAAAAAACTTCTCAAAAACCCTCTCATCTGGAGTTGTCTGTTAGGTGTGTCTGGAGCTACTGTAGGATTAAACCAGTTGCCCCAATGGCTGGATGCAGCATTCGTGATAATAGGTAACACCGCTAGTGGCATAGCGCTTTTGAGTTTAGGAGCATCGTTGGAGATAGAGCACATGCTTAAGGCCCTTGGAGATACGTGGCTGGAGTCCATAATCAAGCTTGTAATTCACCCGGCAGTAGTTTTATGCGCATTTTGCGTTTGGCCTGTGGAAAGTGTCTTGATAAAGACCATAGTGCTTGTTTCAGCCATGCCTTCGGCGGTTAACAATTTCGTTTTGGCCAAAGGAATGGATATGGATTATCCATACTGTGCTCAGGTAGTGGTCGCCACTACTATTTTTTCTGTTTTCACTTTGCCCATTTGGATTCATTTTTTAGGTTTGTAATAATCGTGGTTGACGATTTGGGCCATCTTTTTTATAATTGCACTCGCGTTTGATATGCGGGGGTGGCGGAACAGGTAGACGCGCTAGGTTGAGGGCCTAGTGGCCTCCGGGCTGTGGGAGTTCGAGTCTCCCCCTCCGCACCATAGATGATAGAAAAAGCCCTGCCGTACGGCAGGGCTTTTTGTTTGCTGTCTATTTTGCTAAAAGTGCCTCCATTACTTCCTTCCATCCCAACTTGGACAATACTTCCATAAAATCGTCTCCAGGGGGGGATGTTATTTTTACTGTGTGTCCATATACAGGGTGCTTAAACTTCATGCTGAAGGAGTGGAGAAGCAATCTTTTTATGCCAAAGTTATCGCGGAAAAACCTGTTGTGCTTTCCGTCTCCATATAGCACATCACCTATTATTGGGTGTGAGATATGCTTGAAGTGTCTTCGTATCTGATGTCTCCTTCCCGTGATGGGGTTGGCAAGAACCAAGGAGTAACGGCTAGTTGGATATCTAGATACAGCCACAGGGATTTCGGTTCTAGCGATGGTTTCATATTTAGTCACTGCTTTTTGCTGTTTGAGCTGCTCAACCGGGGTTGGATTTTCCGTGATTTTAACCAAATGAGAGTCTATTACGCCTGAGGTGCCAGTCCAACCCCTCACAACGGCAATGTAATATTTTTCTATTTCTTTCTTCCTGAAGTACTCAGCCAAAACTTTGGCCACTTGGGGGGTTGTTGCGAAAATGACTACTCCTGAGGTGGGTCTGTCCAACCTATGAACTGGGTACAAGTGACTTCCATAAAGGTTTCTAGCCTCCTGCAGCAAAAAAAATCCCCTTTCCCTGCTTAGAGCCGTCCTATGAACGAACATCCCAGGAGGCTTAGCTACAGCGAACAGGTATTCGTCCTCATAAAGTACCTTTATTGGATTGTTGAAGTTTACGTTTTTTCCAGTACTAGGCGTCATGGCAGGGTAATTTTACCACATCTTTTGATTTTGCTTGATAAAATAACCCTATGGTGGTATAAATGACCCTGTCATTTTCACAGTTAAGGAGGGTGTTCATGGTGAGTTTAAAGTTAGAGGTATCGGATAAGGCTAAAGAGGTTTTGACTTCTCAGGGGGGCGTTGGGTACGTGATAGAGGCCTCCATTGGAGGTGGTTGATGCAGGGTGCCTGTGGCTCTCGTTGAGAGTGGCAAGCCTGAAACCACTTCGAATTACGTTGCATTGGAAGGTCAGGACGTAACCATTTGGGTTCCCAAGGACATGAAGTTTTCCCATAACACAGCTAGAGTTGAGGCCCAGAGAAGCTGGGACGATTGGGTTTTGTTCGTGCCAACGGCTCTACTTTAGACACTTTAAATCTAATCTAATATTCAAAGGGTGGGGCAAGCTGAAAAGAAAAGCTTGCCCCTCATCTTTTTTATAGGATAAACTTTAGATTGGTTTTTAAATCAGCCAATTTGATGAGGGAGTGGACCAATTTGAAGAATAACCTAGGAATATTTTCATACACAATCGTTGCGGTTCTGATTGCAGTGAGTTTGACGTTGTTTTTGCCTAACCCTTCTCTGGCTGAGGGGGACTACTTGGTTAGGTTGGAGCAAAAAAGCACAAGCGCTGAAGATGGATCGGATAAAATCCAAGTTGAATACCTGATGAAGAGAACCGTCATAATGGAAAGTTTTCTGAAAGCCAATCGCAAGTTAGAGAGGGAGGAAGCATGGGAGTATTCTGGCTACGTCATGGAAGCTTCAAAACTTTTCGGTGTGGATCCTTTTCTGATCGCATCGATGATAATTAAGGAGTCTACGGTAAACAAAAATGCAAGGTCTAAGTATGCTTATGGTCTTATGCAGATTAACTGGCGAGTCCACAAAAAAGGCTTGAAGGCGGCATTCAAACAGATAAGGAGTCTCCAGGATTTGTTATTGCCTAGGAACAACATATTAGCTGGAACTTACATCTTTTCATGGTATATGAAATCAAGTTCTTATGACGTTAAAAAGGCTCTTGGAAGGTACTTGGGTAGGAACGGTAGTAAATATATAAACGGAGTTCTGGGTTTATGTAATAAAATGAGTAATAACTATCAGTTGGCGATGACCAAGCAAAATATTGAGAGAGCTGGTTCGTAGTAGTTTTTGGTCAAATCAGAGAAGTAAGAGCCAGAGAGATAAATGAAATGGGGGTATATCTATTGTATTGTAAGGATGTCAACTTGATGCCTGAATTGAGATTGGGGAAACACAAACCCAGGTTTCCCTTGGTACAAGGAGGGATGGGTGTAAGGATTTCTGGACCAAAGCTTGCAGGAGCGGTGGCTAAAGCGGGAGGCGTGGGAACCATAGCTACTGTGGGTCTTGCCGTTACTTCTCCTGATTACAATGGACGCAATTATTTTGAGGCCAATAAAAAGGAGATCATCAAATGCTTACAGCAAGCAAGAAAGGAAGCTCCTGAGGGGGTCATAGCTGTCAATATAATGGTAGCTCTGACTGACTATGAAGATCAGGTAAGGGCTTCGTGCGAGGGGGGCGCGGATGTCATAATCTCGGGTGCCGGCTCGCCTCTGAACTTGCCTGGGATAACCAAGGATTTTCCTGATGTTGCCTTGGTGCCCATAGTCAGCTCCTTGAAGGCAGTTAGAATAATTGTAAAACGATGGGAAAAACAGTATGGAAGATTGCCCGACGGGTTTGTGGTTGAGACTCCCCTTTATGCTGGAGGCCATTTGGGTGTGACCAAGGAGGATCAGGTGTTTTCCCCTGAGTTTTCTCCCGAGAGAGTCCTTCCAGAGATAAAAGCTTATTTGGAGGATGAATTGAAGGTTGACATCCCCATAATAGCTGCGGGTGGAGTTTGGGACAGAAGAGATATGTTGAGGATGTTCGAACTCGGTGCAAGTGGTGTGCAAATGGGAACTCGGTTTACTGTTGCTGTAGAAGGAGACGCATCGGAGGAATACAAAGATATAATTTTGAGGGCTAAAGATAATGAAGTAGTGATAATCAAAAGTCCTGTAGGCATCCCCGGTAGGGTGCTTTTATCACCCTTCATAGAAAGATATCTCAAAGGCGATGTGGAGAGCAAGCCTTGTTTTGCCAATTGTGTCCACCACTGTTCGTATAGAAACGGCGAAAAGACATTTTGTATAGCCCAGGCACTGGTGGACGCCTTCTTCGGCAGATGGGAAGAAGGGCTGTTTTTCTGTGGATCCAACGTTTCGAAGTTGACTAGGAAAGAATCGGTGGCGGAGATTTTCAAAGACCTTTTCGAAAACTGATGAGTATATAAAGTAATTGGACTGGTTTGAAGGGGCTCTCTCTGGTAGAGCCCCTTCAATGTTAAAATAAGATGCCCTTAGTGACGTTTACTTAGAGTTTAGTAACTCCTCTAGTTTTTTCAGTTTTTCAGAGAAGAACTCCATTGTTTCTTTCACTGGTTTTCCGTTTACCATGTCTATTCCGACTTTTTTCAGCAGGTTTATGGGATAGTCTGATTTGCCGCTTTTGAGGAACTGTATGTATGCTTTCTGGGCTTTCTCCCCTTCGGCTACGATCAGGTTCACTATGTTTAAAGCAGCAGCAAAGCCAGTGGCGTACTGATATACGTAGAATGGGGAATAAAAATGAGGAATCCTTGACCATTCAAAGGACAGGATAGGATCTAGCTCTATATTTTGACCGTAATATTTTTTGTTTAGGTCCATCCATAGGGAGCAGAACGTCTCATGGGAAGGTATCTCGCCCCTTTGGCTCATTTGGTGGACTGCGAGTTCAAATTCGGCGAACAATGTTTGCCTGAACACCGTCGTTCTTATTTGCTCTGTCATAACGTGCAGGAAATATTTCTTTTCCTCTTTTGTCGAAGCCTTTTGGGTCAAGGCCAGGTTGAGAAGGATTTCGTTAACTATGGATGCCACTTCAGCAACGAAGATGCTGTGTCCAGAGTACACATAGGGCTGTGTAGAGTTTGTGTAGGCCTGATGAATCGCGTGCCCCATCTCATGAGCAAGGGTGAATACGTCCTTTAATTTGCCGTTGTAATTTAGGAGAACATAGGGGTGTGCTCCGTAGCAGCCCCAGCAATAGGCCCCTCCCCGTTTGCCTTTGTTCTCATATACGTCTATCCACCGGGAAGAAAAGCCCTCTTCAACTAGACGCAGATATTCCTTTCCTAGAGGTCTCAAAGCCTCCAGCACAATTTTTTGAGCTTCTTCAAAGGGGATATCTTCGTAAGGTTCTTCTGCTATGTTTACGTACATGTCGTACATATGGATCTTTTCCAGGTTTAGGGCTTTTTTCTTCAAGGAAACGTATTCGTGTAGGTACTCCAGGTGGTCATTTACATGAGAGATAAGTTGATGGTATACGGAAAGGGGGATGGCGTCATTGAAGAGTGAAGCCTCCAAGGTGGAGTTGAATTTTCTAGCCCTTGCGAAAAACAATGTCCCCCTTATAGCGCTGTTGTACGTTGCAGATAGGGTGTTCTTATATTTACCATAAGTGCTGAAAAGTGCGCAGAAGGCATTTTTTCTGAGGGTTCTATCCTTGGAGGTTAAAAAGGTGCTGAATCTCTCTTCGGATAAAGGTATAGTTTCTCCACTACTGTCAGTTACGGGGGGAAACTCTATATCAGCATTAGTCAGTGACGAAAATATGTTTTCCGGCCCTTGAGCTATCTCGCCAGCTCCTGCTAGAAGGTATTCCTCCGAGGCCCCCAGCGTGTGTGCCCGTCTTCTCAGGATATCTTTGAGGAAAAAGTCGTATATCGCCAGTCCTTTCTCAGACTTGATGTATTGGTTTATTTTCTCTTCGCCCATTTGAAGAATTTCGGGGGTGATAAAGGAGCATGCTTTCTGAGCCTGCACGAATAGAGCCGTGGCCTTATATGCGTTCGACTGAGCCTCGGCTTTTCTGGTGTCCTCATGGCTTTTCATATGGGCGTACACTAATATTCTATCGCTTTTTTGTCCTATCTCGTCCGCTAGATTAAGGCACTCCAGCAACTTCTTGGGGCTTTCTTTTATTTTCCCCTTGTAGCTTTCCATTTGTTTTATCAAATTCTCTAATTCTGAGATTGCTTTTCCCCAATCTTCAATCGTCTCGAAAAGATCTTCCAGTCTCCATTTATAATGTTCCGGCAGGTTTTCCCTTTCAGGTATAGGTTTCGTGTGGGCGTTTTTATTGTTTTTTGTAGTTTCTGTCATTTGTTTTCCTCCCTGTGGCATGTGTTGTCTTTGGAACTTTATCTGCAAATTACTTCATGTAAAAGTAGAAAAAGAACATTATTCCTATGGCGATGCCAGCCAATGCCGATTTTATTATGCGTATTCTGCGCTCTGATGAGCCAGTGTCTTTAGGGTTATAAAAACCTTCAGGATAATTTTTTGTGACCTTCTTTCGCCTACCCCATATGCGGGGGCCATATGAATAAGCCAAAAAATAAGCGCCAGTTCCCATAAATATGGCTCCAATAAGGGCTTGGATTTCTTTTTGCAACGCTTTGCACTCCTCTCTTTTTGTGCATGGAACTTATATGGCTACATAGAGTATATACAAATTTTCAAGAAGGTGGGAAATTAACACCAAAGCTGTTATCCTTATAGCTAGGAGAGGGGGGTAGTTATGAGCGCCTTTAAGTCCATCATTACAACACTGTTATGTTTGTTTTTAGTCTTATTGTTCTACTTTGGAGGTTTAGTAGGTTCATGCCTGGTCAATGTTGGAGAATGCAAGGAAGCCTCAGCTTCCTCATCGGTAAACGAATTTTTTAATGTTGATGAAGCTGTTCAAGCTAATGGCTTGGAGGGTAAAAAATGGATCTTGGTGAGAAAGAGAGATTTTACACTGACCTTGTATGATGGAAAAGTTGTCCTTGCTCGCTATCCTGTAGCCATAGGGAAAAACGACGGAGACAAAAGGGAAGAAGGAGACATGAGGACTCCAGAGGGAATATTTTCCGTAGTGTCTGTGGAGGACTCTAGACATTGGGTTCATGACTTTGGAGACGGGAAGGGGCCCATTGCGGGAGCATACGGTCCTTACTTTATAAGATTAAAAACTCCTCCTCACAAAGGTATAGGCATCCATGGAACTCACGACCCCGCTTCTATAGGTACAAAAGCCACGGAGGGGTGTATCCGCCTAAGGAATCAAGATTTGCTGGAACTGGTAAAAAACGTTACGAAGGGTATGACGGTCATTATTGCACCTTAAAGGGTTTACTGTTTTTGATGAAAGGAGGAGGGCCATGAACAGAGAGGATATAGTTTTTAACTATCCATCCAAGGTTATTTTTGGGGAAGGTAAGTCCAGGGAGCTTCCAGAGCATATATTGCAACTAGGTTCCAAAAGGCCTGCTTTGATAACAGGGCCCAATATGCCAAAGACAGAGGCTTTCGGGCAGATAAAGCGTACCCTCCAAGATGCTGGGTTAAATCCCTTTATGTTCCACGGAGTGGAGCCGGAACCTCCTATAGAACTGTTGGAGGATGCTTCCAACATGATAAGAAAAGAAGGGTGCGACCTCCTTATAGGGTTAGGTGGGGGAAGCACCATGGATTTCACCAAGGTTTTAGGGGTTTTGGCCAAGTGGGACGATGTAGTGCTAGAGCAAATTATAGGGATAAATAAAGTTCCCCGAAAAGGGTTGCCTGTAATTCTGCTTCCCACGACCTCCGGAAGCGGTTCAGAGGTATCCCCAGTTGCCATATTTACTTTCAAAGAGGAGCAAGTCAAGAAAGGTATAGTCAGTCCTTACCTTGTGTGTGACGTGGCCATAGTTGACCCGGTCCTTACGTGGGAAGTTCCTAGGCATATTACTGCCAGCACTGGAATGGATGCATTGATACATGGGATAGAGTCATTTATTTCCATAAATTCAAATCCCCTTAGTAGGGAGTTGTCTCTCTCCGCCATAAGGAAAATATATGGGTTCCTTGAGAGAGCGGTGCTGGACGGGAAGGACAGGCAAGCTAGATATAATGTCTCCCTTGGAAGCCTGTTGGCGGGGATGGCTTTTTCCATGGCAGGAACGGCTGCCGTGCACGCTTTGGCGTATCCTCTAGGAGGAGAATTCCACGTGCCTCATGGCGTTGCCAATACTGTGATGCTAAGACACGTTTTGGAGTATAATCTCCCGGGAAATGAGAAGCTGTACGAGGAAATGGCACAAGCCATGATTTCTCCTGTGAAAGATAGGGAGAGTAAGAAGATCTGCCCCGACGATGTAATAGATCTTGTCATGAAACTAGCAGAGGCTATAGAAGTACCCTCCAGGTTGCGCGATCTTGGTATTCCCAAAGAGGCCATTCCAAGGATGGCGGAGGCCGCTTTTGAAGAAAAGAGGCTTTTGGGCAACAACCCCAAGCAGCTGTTGGTTGAAGATATACGCCTGATTTACGAGAGAGCTTGGTAGAAGAATGGGCTATTTTGACTTAAGGAGGCTAAGGTGATGGGAAATAGCACATTAGATATCAAAAGGCTGATGGAACCTGGCTCAGTGGCCATAGTGGGTGCGTCTGCCAACATGGAAAGCATATCTGGTCGACCTCTTAAGCTTCTAAAAAGGTACAACTACAAGGGTAAAATATATCCTGTAAACCCAAAGTACAAGGAAATAGACGGTTTGGCGTGTTATCCCGACGTCGCTTCGTTGCCGGAAACCCCCGATGTTGTTTTGGTGGGTGTAAGAGCTGAATTGGTGCCCCAGGTCATAAAACAGAGTGTTCAGCGAGGGGTTCCCTTTGCTGTAATATTTTCTTCCGGTTTCGCCGAGAGCGACAACCAGCAGGCCCAAGATGAGTTGATTGATATAGCAAAAAGAGGTGGTACCAGGATACTTGGTCCCAATTGTCAAGGGTTAGTCAATTTTGTGTCCTCCATTCCGTTAAGCTTCTCAGCCTCACTGGATTCTGATGCGAGACCAAAGGGACATGTGGCTTATGTGTCACAGAGTGGTGCCTTTGGTTTTGCGTCCTTTGCAATGGCGGCAGAGAGGGGAGTTGGGTTCCGTTACGTAGTTACAACAGGCAATCAAGCTGATTTGGACGTAATTGATTTTGGTATGGCTTTTGCAGACGATCCCGAAGTAAGGCTTTTGGTCATGTACATGGAGGGTATAAAGGACGGAAACCGCTTCATAGATTTGCTTTCAAAGGCCAGAAAAAGGAACCTGCCAGTTGCGGTACTCAAAGTAGGTAGAAGTCCCACCGCCCAGGAAGCGGTAAGAAGCCATACGGCCGCATTGGCGGGAGATGAGGCAGTATGGAGAACCATATTCAAACAATATGGTGCCATAGAGATAGAAGATGCCCAAGATATAGTGGATTTGGGAAAGATATTTGGCTCTCCAAAGCGTCCCAAAGGTAGAAGACTAGGAATCTTGACTACCTCAGGGGGCGGAGGAATCATTATGGCGGACAGGGCCTATGATGAGGGATTGGAGGTCCCTGAACTTCCAGATGACGCCAAGAAAAAGATAGAAGAACACATTCCGCCCTTTGGTTCTTCTAGAAACCCAGTAGACTTGACCGCTCAGGTTATAAACGAGCCTGAAGGGTTTGCTTCCAGCGTGGAAGCCGTCATCGAAAGTCCCAATATCGATATGGTCACCGTAGTGGTCTCGATGATAACAGGAGAATCGGGGTATAGAGTGGCCCAAGACATAAAAAATATTTTTCACAAGAGTCCCAAGCCTTTCGCATGCTGCTGGTTGATAAACAGGGAGCAGGGGGGCAGGTTTTTGGACTATCTGAGAGAGGGAGGGGTTCCCCTGTTTCAGAGTCCTCGTAGATGTGCCTGGGCCATGTCTAAGCTCTACGAAAGCTCCAGGATGTTTGAGGAAGAGGACGAGGTAGAATTCGAAAGAAGAACCGGTGTATTGAAAGATTACCCGGCCAGATTGACGGAATATGAAGCAAAGCAGGTGTTGGCAGCCTATGGTGTCCCTATAACCAGGGAGCGGTTGTGTGAGAACTTGAACGATGCCTTGGAGGCGGCGGATGAGATAGGTTACCCTGTCGCTCTTAAAGTTATGTCCCCTGATATACTTCACAAGACCGATGCAGGAGTCGTAGCTTTGAATTTACGATCTCAAGAGGAGGTTAGGAACGCTTATGGACGTCTTATGGAAAAGGCCTCGAAAGTGACAGCTAGGGAAAATATTCATGGCGTTCTGATACAGGAGATGGTAACGGGAGGCCTGGAATTCATGATAGGAGTCAAAAGGGACGAGCTTTTCGGTCCCATCGTGGCTGTGGGACTTGGAGGTATATATGTCGAAGTGTTGAAAGATGTCTCCCTTAGGAGAGCCCCTGTATCGAAGAAGGAAGCCGAGAAGATGATTGAAGAGCTTAAGGGATATCCTCTGTTGGCGGGAGCTAGGGGACAGAACAAGAAGGACATAGGCGCCTTGGCGGAAGCCATAGAAAAAATATCTATCCTGGCCAGCATAGAGGAAGATCTCCAGGAGTTAGACGCGAACCCTGTGTTCGTTTTTGATGAGGGGTATGGCATTAAGGCAATTGATGCAATGATACTCAGGAGGGGCCCCCAATGATGGAGACCGTGTTGGGAGCCATAGTTGGGTATCTTTTAGGTTCCATACCGGTAGGTTTCTTATTGGTCCGGTGGAAGAAGAACATAGATATTAGAACTGTAGGTTCAGGAAACATAGGGGCAACTAACGTGACAAGAGTGTTGGGCAAGCCGTGGGGAATATCAGTAGCCATATTTGACATGGCAAAGGGAGGAGCTCTGGTTTTACTGTGCAAGCATCTTTTGGGGATGGATCCTATGGCTTTGACGGTTATTGGCATTGCTTCGGTCTTGGGTCATAACTTTCCAGTGTGGCTACGTTTCAAAGGTGGCAAGGGGGTTTCAACTACATATGGAGTTTTATTTGCTCTTTGCCCTTTAGGGGCCTTGCTTTCCGGAGCGGTATGGTATGTGACCATGCGGGTTACCAAGTATGTGTCTGTGGCCTCTATGTTCTCAGTGTCCCTTGCGCCGCTTTTTATGAAGTTACTGGGCGCCCACTCATACTACGTCTATGGAGGTGCAATTCTAGCACTTTTAGTGATAATTAGGCACAGGAGTAACATCCGAAATCTAATGGAAGGCAAGGAGCTTAAGGTGGGCAACAAAAGATGAAGCCCTTTGTTTGACTTATATTGACCATTTTTATATAATGAGGCTGTCAAAATAAGTCAAAGGAGGGGTCTACCTTGGCAAGTCTCACGAAACTTATAGAAAGATATATCAACAAACTTTTAGAAGAGCAGGGAAACGAATCAATCTTCCTGAGTAGAAAAGAGCTTGCCGAGAAGTTTGGTTGTGTGCCGAGCCAGATAAATTATGTAATAAGAAGCAGGTTCACTCCTGAGCGAGGCTACATTGTGGAGAGCCAGCGAGGAGGCCACGGCTACATAAGAATAATAAGGCTTTGTCTTTCTCTGCCAGAGGAAAAGGCGAATCACGTGGAGGAGCTGGTTGGGGACTTGATCAGCGAGCAGGAGGCGCGGAAGCTTTTGGCCAACCTGCAACAGAGGAATTTTATATCTCAACGGGAGCGATTGATAATAGAAATGGCTATTCGCTTTCAAGAGGAGATGGCAAGGGACATTTTTGATCTCTCCCCATATAAAAGGGAGGCCATGCATGCAGAGCTTTTGAAGAGAATGCTCAAGGGCCTAGCTTACCAATAGAGGGGTCTAGTGATGAGATGCGAAAGGTGCAACGAAAATGAAGCAACACTGCACATAAAGCACATGCAGGATGGTGTAATTTCGGAGTATCACTTATGCCAAAAATGTGCCCAATCGTTAAGTAACGAGGGCATCATTCCTGATATTGGTCTGGATTTTAAATTTGGCTCCTTGCTGGGGAAGATCCTTTCGCCAGTGGAGCCTGATGGGATTGATCAAGGAACTGAGGCAGATAAAAAGGAAAAGATAGCTTGCCCTAATTGTGGAATAGATTTGGAGACCTTCAGAAAGGTTGGGAAATTTGGTTGTGCCGAGTGTTATAGAGCTTTTGAAAGGTATTTAGGTGCAATTTTGAGGAATATTCATGGGTGCGAAGTGCATAGAGGGGCAAGACCGGGTATTGTGTCCGACGAGGAACTGAAGGATGATCTGCAGTCTTTGAAGACACAATTGAAGATGGCTGTGGAAAGAGAAGAATACGAAAGGGCCGCAGAGTTGCGTGATCGCATAAAGATGTTGGAGGAACGCGGCAATGCATGCTCTTGAACTTGCCTCCATGCCCCTAGAGTGGGTTTTGGGTCGGGGCGATGAAAGCTTCATAGTGTTATCAAGCCGGATACGCCTGGCTAGAAACCTGGCGAAGTATCCCTTCCCGTGGAGATGTGATAGAGATTCCCTGTGTGAAGTAGAAGACCTTGTTGTTGAGGCCGTCTCCAAATCTTTGGTTTTGAGGAGTAGTTCTACTTTGAAGCTTAGGCAGATGGACAAGATAGCGAGAATGGTCTTGGTGGAAAACCATCTGGTAAGCCCCAATTTTATACGGGGTGACGATGTAGGTAGGGCTGTGATTTTCGACGATAGAGGAATAGTTTCTTTAATGCTGAACGAGGAAGATCACTTGAGGATACAGGTCTTCTTGGGGGGCCTTCAACTGCATGAAGCATGGCACGTTGCCAAGAAAGTTGATGGGGAGTTGGAATGCCTGGATTATGCTTTTAACTGCGAAAGGGGTTACCTTTCCTCTTGCCCTACAAATACTGGGACAGGGCTGCGCGCGTCGGTGATGCTGCATATCCCTGGCATAGTCACCTTGGGGCACGTGGGGCATGTCGCCAGGGAGTGTAACAGGGTTGGGTTGACAGTTAGAGGAATGTACGGTGAAGGTACCCCAGCAGGAGGGTGTCTCTTTCAGGTTTCCAATCAGGTCACCCTAGGGCTATCGGAGGAAGAATTGGTGGAAAAGGTCAATAGCGTTGCCCTTGGAATAGTTGAACGAGAGCATTTTGCCAGGGAAAAGCTTATAAAACAAAGAGGAATTGATTTTGTCGATAAGATATGGAGGAGCTTTGGAATAGTAAGCTGTGCTCGGAAGCTTTCTGTGAAGGAGGCTTTGGAACTCCTATCGAAGGTGAGAATGGGATCTGAAATGGGAATTTTACCACCGATACCTAAAAGTGAGTTGAATCGCATGATCCTTAATTCTCAGCCTGGACATGTAATTGCCCTTTCCAAAAGCCGCGAGGAAGAAAAGATAAATGACATAAGATACATAGCAACCAGGAGGGCAGAGATATTGAGAGACAAAATGTCCAGGTTTTTAAATTGCAAAGAAAACTAAAGACGTATCAGCGAGGAGGTACAGGATATGTGGCAATTTTTCACTGAGAGAGGGAAAAGGGTCATTCAGTTGGCACATAAAGAAGCCCTTAAGATGGGGCATGATGTTATAGGCACAGAGCATATATTGTTGGGACTTTTGGCGGAAGGTGAAGGCATCGCTGCCAGAGTTTTGATGTCCTTCGGGGTGGAACTCGACGATGTGAGGACCAGGATAGAGCAGGTAGTTGGTAGAGGAGAGCCTAAGGCAAAGCCCATAGACTTACCTCTCAGCCCAAGGGCCAAGAGGGTACTTGACCTTGCCATGCGAGAAGCGAGGAACATGGGAGTAAATTACGTGGGAACGGAGCATATGTTGCTGGGACTCATCTCCGAGGGTGAAGGCATAGCCTCCCAGATATTGCAATCTCTGGGGTTGGATCTTCAAAAGGTCAGGGCCGAGGTGAAGACGGTCCTTACCAATGTAGAGCAAGGGGAAGAAGGAGAATACAGGGAAGGGGGAGAGCTCCAGCAGAAAGGGGCTGGACGCTCTAGGACGCCTACCCTTGATCAACTTGGGATAGATCTGACGGAAATGGCGCAAAGAGGTGAGCTGGATCCAGTAGTAGGTAGGACAAAGGAGATCCAAAGGCTTATCCAGATCCTTTCCAGGCGCAAGAAGAACAACCCTGTTCTCATAGGGGATCCTGGAGTCGGCAAGACCGCCATAGTGGAGGGATTGGCGCAGAAGGTGATCTCTGGAGATGTTCCTGAGGTTTTAAAGGGAAAGAGAGTTGTACAGCTAAACGTCGGCAACCTTGTTGCTGGTACCAAGTATCGGGGAGAGTTTGAGGAAAGGATGAGGAAGCTAGTCAAAGAATTGAGAGAGAGCAAAGATGTGGTTCTTTTCATAGATGAGATTCACACCATAGTGGGAGCTGGTGGAGCAGAGGGTGCCGTTGATGCTGCAAACATCCTTAAGCCCAGCTTGGCGAGAGGAGAGTTTCAGGTCATAGGAGCAACGACATTGGATGAGTACCGAAAGCACATAGAGAAAGACCCTGCTCTGGAGAGGAGATTCCAACCGGTTCAAGTTGACGAACCCTCAGTCGAGGATTCGATAAAGATACTTGAGGGGCTCAGGGATAGGTATGAGGCGCACCACAGGGCCAAGATAACTGACGAAGCTCTAGTTGCCGCGGCCAAGCTATCCGAGAGGTATATAACCGAACGTTTCCTGCCGGACAAGGCTATAGACTTGATAGACGAGGCCGCAGCGAGAGCCAGGCTGAACACCATGGAGCTGCCGGAGGACATTAAGCAGCTGGAACGGGAACTTGAAGCCTTGAGAAAAGAGAAGGAAGCTGCAGTGGCTTCCCAGGAGTTTGAGAAGGCAGCTCATATAAGGGACAGAGAAAGACAATTATCCAAGCAGATAGAGATAAAAAGGCAAGAGTGGCAAGTAAGGAGAAATAACGAGGAACCCGTGGTTGATGAGGAGCAGATAGCCCAAATAGTATCAGAGTGGACTGGAATACCTGTACAACAGTTGACGGAGGAAGAATCAGCCCGTTTGCTGAGGATGGAGGAAGAGATACACAAGAGAATGGTGAATCAGTGCGATGCAGTCAATGCAGTTGCTCGGGCGATCCGAAGGGCAAGGAGCGGCTTGAAGGATCCCAAACGCCCCATAGGCAGTTTCCTCTTTTTGGGCCCCACGGGCGTAGGGAAGACTGAACTTGCCAGATCGTTGGCGGAGTTTTTGTTTGGCAGTGAAGATGCAATGGTGCGTTTTGACATGAGCGAATATATGGAGCGTCACGAAGTGGCCAAATTGATAGGCGCCCCTCCAGGTTATGTGGGATACGAAGAGGGAGGCAAACTTACCGAAGCTTTGAGAAGGAGGCCTTATTCGGTTGTTTTGTTTGACGAGATCGAGAAGGCACATCCCGACGTGTTCAATATCCTCCTGCAAATATTGGAGGATGGAAGATTGACGGACGGACAGGGGCACACGGTTGATTTTAGGAACAGTGTAATAGTCATGACCAGTAACGTGGGAGCTCAAGATCTCATGAAGACTCGTTCTTTGGGCTTCAGTGCATCCACTGAGGAGACTTTTGACTTAAACAAGATGAAGGGCTCCATAATGGAGGCTTTGCGTAAAACTTTTCGTCCGGAGTTTCTCAATAGGGTTGACGACATAATCATATTCAAACCTTTAGGTCGAGATGAGCTTCTGCAAATATTGGACATCATGCTGCAAGAGGTGGCGACAAGATTAAAGGAGCAGGGTGTGGAGATAATGGTTCCCGAGGAAACCAAGGTTTTCCTGCTGGAGCAGGGCTACGACCCCAAGTACGGGGCTAGACCTTTGAGAAGGACCCTTCAACGAATGGTGGAGGACAAGATGGCAGATATGCTGTTGGAGGGGAAAATTTCAAAGGGATCGAAGGTAGAGATTGTGGTGGTCAATGGAGAGTTGGAGTTTAAGAATTTAAATCAGGAATGATTTTTCTATGCTGTTTTGGTATACTTGTCTGACCTGGGCAGGCTAGCTGAGCTTATAAGAAGGAAGGTGAAGGTATGTTTGGTGTGGATATTTTTTGGATTTTAATGCTCTTCTTTTTTGTGTTCCCCATGATGAAGCAGTGGAACCTTGAACGAATGAGAGTGGCAGCTCTTAGAGCTCTTGAAAAAAAGAGAGGAAGTCGCGTAATAACCCTTATTCACAGACAAGAGACTGTAGGTTTCTTAGGGATGTTTGCGAGAAACTTCATAAACATAGAGGATTCAGAGGAGATATTGAGGGCTATAAGGATGACCTCGGAGGATACGCCTATTGACCTGATAGTGCATACGCCAGGTGGGTTGCTCTTGGCAGCAGAGCAAATTGCTGCGGCCCTTAATAAACATCCAGCAAAGGTCACTGTTTTTGTTCCTCACTATGCTATGTCTGGCGGCACGTTGATAGCCCTTGCCGCGGATGAGATAGTTATGGACAAACATGCGGTCTTAGGTCCTGTGGATCCCCAAATAGGACAATTTCCTGCTGCATCCATCATCAAGGCCGTAGAGGAGAAGCCCATATCGGAGGTAGATGATCAGACGTTGATCCTTGCCGATATATCCAAGAAAGCAATGGTCCAGACCAAGCAGTTTGTGAAAGACCTGTTGATAGACAATATATCCGAGGAGGAAGCGGAAAGGATAGCCACTGTCCTTACTCAAGGAACCTGGACCCACGACTATCCAATAAGCAGTGAAGAAGCCGTAAAACTGGGTCTGTTTGTCAACACGGATATGCCAGATGAGATAAGGGAGATAATGCAGCTTTATCCCCAATCTACTCAGCGGAGGCCTTCAGTGCACTATGTGCCTGCTCCCTATTATGGAGCTCCTTCGAACAAGAAGGATTAGCGGTTAAGTTTCACAAAACAATAAAGCTAGGAGGACGGTCATGTTAAGTAAGATTTCAATGAAGCGACTGTTGGTGGGATTGTTGGTGGTTTCGATTGTAGCAGTATTCGCAGGTTTTGCCGCAGCGAAGGAAAATGAGAAGGTTATATCGGTTGGTGACGAGACTGTAGGTGAAGACGAGCTAGTTCTTTTATTGGTGAAGCAGGCAGGTGTTCAAAAGAATTTTGCTCCTTTTGTGTTGGCCCAGACAACCATGGCTCAGCGAAAGGATTTTGCCAATCACGTAGTTGCTGCCCTTTTGCTTTCTCAAGCTGCACAAATGGAAGGTCTGCAGTTGGATCCGGAGACGGCCCTTGCCTTGCGATGGAACGCCGTAAACGTTCTCGCTCAATCCTATATAAACAAGATATCCGGCAGCTGGAGCTTCAAGGAAGAGGATCTGAGGAAGTATTACGAGCAAAACAAGGACAAGTATGTTAGGCCAGAAGCTGTTCATGTTCGGCACATACTGGTCGATTCCAAGGAAAAAGCAGACAGGGTTTTGCTTGAGATTCTTGCAAAAGAGAAGAGCTTCAGCGATGCAGCCAAGGAGTATAGTCAAGACTCAGGCAGCGCAAGCAAGGGTGGAGACTTGGGATGGATTCAAAGGGGACAAACTGTCAAGGAGTTCGAGGATCTTATTTTCTCCATCAAAGAAAAAAGCCTTGGAGGCCCTGTAGAAACTCAATATGGCTGGCATGTAGTCGAGGTTTTAGAGAAGTCGCCCAGCAAGCAATTGACCTTTGAGGAAGCTCTTCCGAAGATAAGGGAGGACATTCAGCAGTGGTATTTGGATAAGGAGATTGAAAAGTTGAAGGGACGCTTTGAGGTATCCGTAGACGAATCCAAGCTATCTACGTTAGGAGGATTTCCTGCTATTCAGTAGATTCAATGAACATGGGGTTTGCGTGGAGGGGAAACCTCCACGCAAACCTTTTTAAAGAAAGAGCCTCCCTTTTAGGACTATTTTCCCTTCTCCTGTTATCTCAACGCGGCTTTTGTCTTTGATTTTCACTTTCAGTTTTCCTCCACGTTTGGATGCCTGGTAGGCCAAGAAGGAATTTTTTTTCAGGATCTGCGCCCAGTAGGGAGCCAGTACGGTGTGTGCAGAGCCAGTCACAGGGTCCTCGTTTAACCCTTCCCATGGGCCAAAGTATCGGGAGACAAAATCGAATTCTTTGGATGCAGCGGTTACGATGACCCCCTGGAAGTTCAATCCCTTTTTGTTTCCTTGAAGCATCTTTGTAAAATTAGGTTTGAGGGTCTTTACGACTTCTTCATCTTCGACGTGAATTAAAAGCATTTCTGCTTGTTCAGATATAGAGCAGTTAATGTAGCTTTTTATGTTCAGGGAAGCCAGTATGTCCTCAGGAGGGGTTACTTCCTCCGGCGGGTTGATAGGAAAGTCCAGTGTTACCTCTCCTTCTTTGAATTTTGCTTCCAATTTTCCGCTTTTACTTTCGAAGGTTATACTTTCCGTTGGCACGCCCACCTCCCTAAAGAGGACCAAAGAAGAGGCGAGGGTTGCATGGCCGCAGAGGGGCACTTCGACCTCTGGTGTAAACCACCGTATGGCAAAGAGGTTGGCCTTACCGTATTCTTCCTCTAACGGAACTACGAATGCGGTCTCAGATAAGTTCATTTCTGCAGCTATGTCTTTCATGAGATCTTCTTTCAGGAATGTCTCAAGAAGACAGACGGCAGCAGGGTTTCCTCTGAAAGGTTTTGTGGTAAAGGCATCAACCTGATAAATAGGTATGGATGAAACTATTTGGTTATGCATACTGACCACTCCCTAGTACTTTTTACAAAGTATACCATTTTCTTGCTTCTATCGCATCGCGAGCGTGTTAAGATACTACAGAAGGTGGTGAATTTTGAGATGATTTACCAGGCAGAGAGAGAAGCAGTAGTCTTTTACGGCAGGAAGATGCTTCAATTAGGCTTGACCAAGGGCACTGGTGGTAATTTGAGTCTCTTGACGGATGATGGAGAGCACGTCGCGATTACTCCAAGTGCCGTTCCTTACGACAGCATGGAGCCCGATGACGTTTTGATAGTTTCAAAAAATGGACAAGTTATAGACGGTTCTTGCAAACCTTCCACGGAGACTAGCTTACACCTTGCATTGTATAAGGCGAGGGAAGACATAAGAGCGGTGGTGCACACTCACTCTCTGTACTGCTCCGTCCTGGCGTGTCTTGGATGGGAGATTCCCCCCATTCACTATTACATGGCCTTCTGTGGGGAAAAGGTCCCAGTAGCTCCTTATGCGACTTTCGGGACAGAGGAGCTGGCCCTTAATGTCGCGACCAGTATAGGGACCAGCAATGCAGTACTTTTGGCTAATCATGGTATGGTAGCGGTTGGAACCTCTTTAAAAGAAGCTTTGACGGTTGCAGAGGCAGCTGAGCTTCTTGCGGAAATATATTACAAGGCAAGATGTGCAGGGACCCCTATGCAGTTGGAGAAAGAGGAGATCAAGAAACTGCGAGAAGCCTTCAAGACTTATTGTGAAGGCCAGCGCTAGTCTACTTGAAAGCTGGCCTTCACGTTGATTACCCAATGGGGCAAAAGGCGTTAAAATTTCTCTAGCTCTTCTTTTAGGCTATCTATGAAGCCGTCAGCATTGGACGGAGGGGTTGTAAATAGGCTAAGTGCCAGAAAAACCGCGAAAGATATTATTATCCCCCAAACGGGAGGCCAAAGCCCCAGGGGTTTCATACCGGTCACGTACATGCTTCCTACAGCTAGCCCACCGATAACGATGCTCCAGAAGGCTCCTTCCGCAGTGGCCTTTCTCCAGAAAAAGGTTCCCCATATTGCTGGCAATTGCATCAGTAATCCTCCTGAGGCCATGGACGACAAGACGGCAATCATGTTCAACTTGTATTGGGCGAAGAGTAGACAAACTCCCGTTATTATTGGGATCAATATTTTGCTCAGCAAAAGCTCTTTTTCCTCTGGGATGTTTGGGTTCAAGGCCTTAAGGATGTCTCTGCCAAACATGGAGCTCAATGTCAATATTATGGAGTTCATGGTGGAGACTGCTGCGGCTATTATGCTGAGTGTAACGATCAGGGCCAGAGGGTACGGAACCATGGATAGTAGGCGAGGCATGGCCTTGTCTGCTACAGATATCCCTGGTATTAACTTGGATGCGGATATGCCGAAAAATACGCACAAAAGGGTGTAAATAAAACCAAAAGAGGAAAAACCCAATATCATGTTTCTTATGCTTGTTTTATTTTTTGGTATGTAGAGCCTTTGTACTACCTGAGGGTTAGTTACGGCAAAAAAGAACCAGGGAAGGGTAAGACCTAAGAACATAGGGAAGGGCCAGGTAACCTTCATGGCGTTTGGGTTTATGGTTTTTATGCTCTCTCCGGCATCAGGTAGCAGTACGAAAGCCACGAAGGCGGCCAGCATTGCACTAGCTATAAGCATGACGCTGGCCTGAAGAGCATCTGTCAAGGCGACCGAACGTATTCCAGCCCACCAAGAGAAGACGAAGGACATGAGGGCTATTATTATGGTTGCCGTTGTGAACGATATGGCTCCATTGGACAACGTCTCCAGCAGGTACCCTGTACCCATGAGTTGCACGGAGGCGTAAGGTATGAGCATGATCAGACACAGGAAGGCCGCAGCTGCTCCGACCTTGGGGCTTTCGTAACGAACGGAGAACATTTCTGAAGGCGTCACCACGCTGTAAAGCTTACCTGCCGACCAATATCTTGGTGCAAAGATCATAAGCAAGAAAATGGTACCTATAAGGTAGGACAGCTCAAAGCCCAGGCTTGTTATTCCAGTCTTATATGTTATTCCAACAAGGCCGACCATCATGAATGCGCTGTATGTGGTGGCACTGTATGTCATTGATGAGAGAAACCCACCAATACTTCTGTTGCCAATAAAATATTCGGCCATGCTTTCAGCCTGTTTTTTCTTTGCTCTCCATGACAAGAAAGCTCCTAAAGCAAACCAAGCCAAGATGGAGTATATCAAGACGGAGGCGCTCATTTGAGTTTTCCTCCTTGCCGTGGTTTTATCCAGCTGCTTGTGAAGACGTAACCTATTCCAAGGGTTAGGAGAGTCAAAAAGATCCAAAAGGCAAAAGCTCCAGAGTTTTTGAGGACCGTATATGGCACTATGAAGTTCAATATGGTGATGGTTACGGCAGCCAAGAGTAAATATTTTTCCTTCTCAACCAACAGATATCGCTCCCTTCTGTCACTACATTACAAGGAATCCTTTATTTTTTAGGGTTTTTTCTATTTCGTCTAAGTTTCTTTCAGAATCGGCTTCGATCGTATGAAGGTGAAACCCTTGGGATAGGGAAAGTAACGGGTTTTGCCCTGTGCTCTGCATCAAGGTTACAAACTTCACTACGTCGTCTCGTGTTGCTACGTTTATATTTCCTCTTATCTCGCCGTATATGGGGTGTTCAACTATTACATCTATTACCTTTCCACCAAGAGAAATTATGGTCATAAGCTCTGTCGTTATGTCCTCAGGTGAGTGTTTTACCGCTATGATTCTCCTATAGACCTTCGAATCCTTAGGCAAAAAGTAACCTTGAGGGGTCGAAACCACCTGAAATCCCCTATTTCTCAATATTGCTATGTCTTGCACTATCGCTTGCCTGCTTACGTTGAATATGTTAGATAGGTACTCTCCACTCAAAGGTTCAGTCGATTCCTCTATTAGGGTTTTAAGTTGCTTAAGACGCTCTTCTCTTGTCACTTGTAACACCTCACCATCTGCTACTAGCAGATAGTAGCAGAAAAATTCATTTTGTAAAGCCACAAATGAGAACTTAGGGGGTGTTATAAAATAGTTTTGGAAGATTACTCGGGGTTTTTGAGGAATACATCAAGAGACCTTAACCGAAGTTCGGTAAGGGTCATATGTTCTACTTTGTTTAAGGTGCTCTGTATTTCTTGTTTATAACGTGCTACCACTCCGGGATTATCTTCAAGCATCTTTTTGCCTTTTGCGCTTGGCCTTATCCTGTAGCCATGGGGAGTTTCGACGAACTTGAGCAATCCTTCATATTTCATTTTTTCCAAAAAGATTTGCAATTGAGGACTTATGGGCCTTTCTCGTTCCAGCTGGAAATGAAATCCCAGGGGGACACCTTCTTCTTTCTGTAAGAAAAAGATGGCCTTTCTCAAACGAGCGTAGCCCCACAAATTGGGATCATCGCTTTTTAAATTGGCCAATGCTAGTATTACTATTTGCCTTTCGGTGTCCGTCATAGGTGCCTACCCCCAAAGTTTATGTCGAAACTATATTACTATATTATCAGTTTTTAGGTAATCTAATCGTTAATAGCAACCTGCAGAAGTTGCAAATCCCATAAAAATTGACAAAGGTACCAGCATGGCTGTATATTAGCAGGGGCGCAAGAATGCATACAAATATACAGTTTGCTCAAAAAACACTGTAGTGGGGGGAAAGGGATATGGTTGTCAAGCTTCGTTCTTGGAAGGAAGTTCCCTTATGGAAGGGAGTAACGGAGGAGGAGTGGAACGACT
>NZ_DAITZW010000022.1:0-28962 GCF_036847465.1 Thermovirga lienii
GGGTAATCGTGGGAGAGTAGGTCGCCGCCAGAAACCTCTATCTCTTTCTACTCCTCATAAAACCCCATAACTACTTCTCAATAAATAACCAATAATAAAACTACTCAAAATCCAGTCCTATGTGGTAGTTTACCGCCTTGAAGAACTCATCTATGTCTTGTTCTACGTGTAGCGTAGGTATGTTGCTGGGAAGATATGATTTATTGGTTTCTCCTTTGTTTACGATTATTATCTTACCCCTAGCAAGTCTTGGAAGTAGGGCAGCGGGAGTAACCACTAGCGAAGACCCTACTACAAAGAGCAGGTCGCATTCTTTTACAAGCTTTTGGCTTTCTTCAAGGTGTTTCACCATTTCACCGAAGAAGACGATATCGGGTTTTATGATTCCGCCGCACCGGTCGCACCTGGGAACTTCCTGGGAAAAGACCAACTTTATGCTTTCCTCGTAATCCCAGGTTTTGTTGCAGTCAATGCAGAAGCTTTTCCATATGCCTCCGTGGATTTCCATGACGTTCTTGCTTCCTGCCATTTGGTGCAATGAATCGATATTTTGCGTTATTATTCCTTTCAACTTTCCATTTTTTTCCAGAGCAGCAAAGAATTTGTGAGCATATGTTGGCTTTATGTTCTTTAGGGTTTGGAGAAATTCGCGGTGGAACTTGTAAAAGAAACTAGGGTCCTCAAGAAAATAGTCTATATCGAATATTCTTTCGGGGTTTACACCTAGTTGCCTTCTATATATGCCGTTAGGGCCTCTAAAGTCTGGTATCCCAGCGTTGGTTGACATGCCCGCGCCGCTTAGCAGGACTATGTTGTTTGCCTTCTTGATTTCATCGGCACATATTTGAGCTAAGTTGCAGTTAGGGATCTTTTCGAAACACCCCTCCAAATGAACCACCTCCTTTGGTGAACATAAAAAACTAGGCAACGGAAAAATTATACAAGAAAAAGCTATGCAACCGGTTACACAACATGCTAAAATATGGTGGCTCTTATTGGGCATAAACATTAAGGAGGTGTTGGCAGATATGCCAGGAAGAAGGATAGTGTATGGAGTGGACGACAAGCCGCCTTTTCCCATAATGGTGTTGGCCGGCTTTCAGCATGTATTGACTCTTTTTGGAGCGACGACGCTAGTTCCTCTTATTTTTGGTCCCGCAATGGGCATGACACCGGCGCAAATCGGCTTCTTCATATCTTGTGTTTATTTTGCCATGGGCGTGGCTACGTTGATACAGACTCATCCCAAGATTGGATCTGGATTACCTATAGTGCAGGGGTCTAGTTTCAGCTTTATTCCTCCTATCATGACCATAATTGGTGCATACAAAGCTATGGGGCCCAATGTGGTTATGCAGTACATTGGCGGCGCCTTGGTGGCTGGGGGGCTTATGTTATCAATTATTGGTTATAGTCGTCTCGTGGGGGTAATAAGAAAGATAATAACGCCAGTTGTCATAGGACCGACCATAATGGCTATAGGATTTTCCCTTGCTCCTGTAGCCATACAGTACAACGCAGCCAACTACTGGCCTGTATCCCTTTTAGTGGTCTTCTGTGTGTTCTTTTTCAGTCTTATCAGCAAGAACAAGTTCATCAATATTTTTGCCGTACTGTCCTCGATAGTCATAGCCTACTTGGTTTGCCTCCTTGGAAGCTTCAGTGGATTCTTCCAGCCAGGCCATCCTGCCTTCGTAGACTTGAAAGAGGTAGTGCTGGCTCCGTGGTTTAGGTTTAAGTTGATAATGCCATGGGGCGTTCCCAAGTTCAGTTTCTTGGCTTTCGGGGCGATAATAGCTGGCTTTTTTGCGGTCATGATTGAGTCTATTGGAGATTACCACTCCTGTTCCTATGCGGCCGGCCTGGATGATCCCGACTCGGATACTATAAGCAGAGGTATAGGAGCTGAGGGATTAAACTGTGCCTTAGCTGGTATCTTTGGCGCAGTAGGAACCACCTCCTACACTGAAAACATAGGGCTTATAGGTTTGACTGGTGTGGCGTCGAGATGGGTCGTAAGGACTGGTGCAGTGCTCTTGATAATCATGAGCATGATCGGGAAATTGGGCGCCCTGATAGCCACAATCCCTAGCCCAGTTATCGGTGGAGCATATATTGCCCTCTTTGGAATAATAGGAGCTTTGGGAATACAGGTTCTGATGAGGGCTGATATGGGAAGTCAACGAAACGTCCTTATAGTCGGTTTTGCATTTTTAATGGCCCTTGGGCTACCAGGTTGGGTGGAGGGACAGCAGGAGGCCTTTTTCGCTTATGGTATCCCAGGACAGGTCTTGTGGGCCATACTCAAGACCCCAATGGCTGTTGCCGGTATAAGTGCAGCCTTTTGGGACACCTTAGTTCCCGGGACTCAGGAAGAAAGAGGTTTAGTTAGCAGAAAGAAACAGAATTAAACTAGATAGTTGGCTAAAGTCAGGATGTTTAGCCCAGAGGGAATATCCCTCTGGGCTTTTTAGTGGACTCCAATAGGTGATACAATAACCTCAATAGCATGGGAAATTAAATACTACTACCTGCAGAGGAGGTAAAGGAATGAGTGGAGATGGGATAGATAAGAGGGCGCTTTTTTTGATCTCTTATGGGTTATACGTAGTATCCTCGCGAATGGGAGACAAGTTAAACGGCCAAGTGGCAAATGCTGTTATGCAGGTCACATCTGACCCGATGGTATTGGCATGCTGTTTGCACAAAGATAATTTGACGACCCAGTGCATAAAGGATAGTAGACTTTTTACTATTTCTGTACTAGAGGAAGATACTCCAATGACTTTCATAGGAAACTTCGGATTCAAGTCGGGTAGGGATATAGAAAAGTTCAGCTCCTGTGCCTGTGAGTTTACATCAAGGGAGGTTCCGTATTCACCTGATTATTCATTGGCTGTCATAGAGGCTGAGGTGATCGATGTAAAAGAAGTCTTTACCCATGTGCTCTTTTTGGGTGAGGTGAAATACGCGAAGGTTTTGAAGGAAGGTAAACCTATGACTTATTCCTATTACCACGAAATAAAGAAAGGCAAGTCACCCAAGCACGCTCCAACCTTTGGGCTGGATACAGGTAAGGTCCGATAAATTTAAAAATATTGAGATGTTTTCGTTTGGTGAGATTCCCCAGCATGCTGAATTAAGGGCATTGTTCGAGGACTTATACCTACGCTACAACAGACGTGAATTTGTCCACCCTGACCCAGTGGAGCTTCTTTATTGTTATCAGGAAACAGGGGATAGGGAGGTTGCCGCCCTTTTGGCCGCGGCCCTTGCCTACGGAAGGGCATCCCAGATTGTAAAAAAAGCATCTCAAGTGCTTGAGGTAATGGGAGCTAGCCCTAAGGGTTTTGTCCTTTCCCATTCCTTGAAAGAGCTCCAGAAAGTTTTCAAGGATTTCAAGCACCGTTTTACAGATGGCAAGAGCGTTGCAGGTCTCTTTTATGGCATAAGGGGTGTGCTTCTCGAATATGGTTCGTTGGAAATGTGCGCTGAATGTTATGTAAATGAAGGACACCTGAAAGCCAAAGAAGCGATAACTGGATTATTTGAAAGCCTGCTTCGCCACGGCATGCCGAGCTCAGTTCTGCCGGATCCGAGAAAGCCCTCCGCATGTAAGAGATTGTACTTGTTTTTAAAGTGGATGATTCGTAAAGATTCCATAGATCCAGGAGGATGGAGCGCTTTGAAGCCGAGTGAGCTAATATACCCTTTAGATACCCATATCTTTTCTATTGCTAGAGCCTTGGGGGCTACAGACAGGAAAAGCGCCGATTTCAAAGCGGCTTTGGACGTGACGGAGTTTTTCAGAAGGATAAATCCTCTTGATCCGCTGAAATATGATTTTGTGCTGACGCGCTTTGGAATAAGGCCAGATTTAAATAAAAAAGAGTTTCTTGAAATCTGTTGTGGAAATAGAATGAAAAAGGGACATTAGGCTATAATAACCCAATAGCCTAAACAGTTAAGCAGGTTTCTCGAACTAGATGGTTGGGGGGATACGCATATAATGGGGATTTTGCCTTACTGGGATAGAAATGTGGACTTGGAAATAGATTCTTGGGTTCCTTATAGACTGGATTTTTCTCCTATATCGATCAATTCCATGTACAGCGAACAGTTGGGGCGGATAGCCACGATGGCTTTGGCCTTGGATAGCGAGCTTTTATGTGTGGATGGCCTAACCACTGGGCAGGCTGGAGCCTTGTTCAGGCAGAATATATTTGATCCGGAAAGAAAACTTAGGCACGTTGGATGGTTTTCCATGGTTTTTGGTTACTCCAAGGCCATGGAAAAGTTGATTGGTTTTTTTACTAGTGTGTTTCCAGGTATAACGGCAGGATTGGCTCTTTGTGGTATTTGGGACCGCAACATGCTTGTTGATGAGCTAAAGACCATTGTGATGGTAAGCGACAAGATAATATTCAATGAATTTGGGTGCCTTGAGGCCCTTGAGGAGTTAATGAGAAAGGCTGGGAACGAGAAGAGCAGCAGAGGCTTTTTCGCCGAAAAGTTTGGATATAGACGTTTTGGTATCCCCTTTGAAACAGATAATGTAATTCATTTAGCCATCTCAGATGCCTTATACAATTTCGAGCTGGAGGAGACTAGGGAAATATTAGGTCCGGCACCTGAGGTTCCTTTCCCCAAGAGAAATATAGAGGAGTTATTGCGATGAATCTCGGAGTAACTTTAGCTTTGGCTTTTGGCCTGTCCATGGACGCCTTTGCCGTTTCCCTCGGTTATGCTCTGGCATCCATAAGATTAAGGTCTTCTGACATGTTAAAGTTGGCAGCAAGCTTTGGACTATTTCAGGCTGGTATGCCCCTTGCAGGGTGGCTTTTGGCAGATAGGTTCGTGAACATAATAAAAGCTTGGGACCATTGGGTTGCTTTTTTCCTGTTATTCGCTATAGGTCTGCACATGATCTATTCGGGCTTCCATGGAGATGGAACCTTACCCCAAAAGACAGATCGGCTGAGTACCACCACGGTACTTGTGCTTTCGATAGGTACAAGTATCGATGCTTTTGCTGCAGGGATAAGCTTTATTGGCATAGAAGATATTCCTATAGGCAATACGGTAGCTGTGATAGGTGTAGTGACGTTTATTTTCTCTACTGTTGCGATGATCTTCGGGAAGAGGTTAGGCAAAAGTTTAAGTTCTAAGGCTACCTTGCTAGGTGGGGTTGTTCTCATAGGCGTTGGAGTTAAGATCCTTTTGGAACATATTTTGAAGTAATATCTGGAGGGTTTGGTTCATATGAATAGACCCGATTGGGATGTATATTTCATGTCTATAGCGGAAGTCGTGGCCACGAGAAGTACTTGCATAAGAAGACAGGTGGGTGCGGTAATAGTGAAAAACAAGCAGATAATAAGCACTGGCTATAATGGTGCACCAAAAGGTATCCCTCACTGTTTTGAAACTGGCTGCTTGAGGGAAGAGCTGGGTGTACCTGCGGGGGAAAGACACGAGATATGCAGAGGATCTCACGCAGAGATAAATGCAATTGTTCAGGCTGCGTCGGTGGGATCGTCGACTGAAGGGGCTGTGATATATTGTACCCATGAGCCCTGTTCTTTTTGCACAAAAGCGATAATAAATGCAGGCATAAAAAAAATTATATACAAAGAAAGTTACCCCGATGCCCTGTCTAGAAAATTGCTCTCGGAAGCGGGCATAAAAGTAGAAAGACTTATCTTGGAAAGGTGAAGTTTTGGAAAGGGGGAACTCCTGGGATGCCTATAGAATTAAAAAAAGGTGGGGACAGAAGAGGAGGTATAGAGGACCTTGAACAGCTTGTGGGGCTGCAATCGATAAAAAGAGAGCTTCGCAAGATAGAGTCTATGCTTTGGCTCAATAAGCACAGAAAACAGAAAGATCTCGGAGAGTTGAGTTTGCAGTCCTTTCACTTCGTGTTTAAAGGTAGCCCAGGTACAGGAAAGACTACCGTCGCTCGCCTTATTGGACAAATATTCCGCAAGTATGGTTTGTTGCGCTCTGGAGATGTGGTAGAAGTGGATAGGGCCAAATTAGTGGGGCCCACGCCGGGAGAGACCGAGGTAAAGGTCCTGAGAACGGTTCGCTCCGCTTTGGATGGAGTGCTGTTTGTGGATGAAGCATACGCATTATCGGGAGGGGGAGACACATCTGATCCTGGCTGGAGAGCATTAGAGGTTCTTTTAAAGGCCATGGAGGATTACCGCGATTGTCTTGTGGTTATATTTGCAGGTTACACCCATGAAATGGATAGGCTTTTCGATTCTTTCACAGGGTTAAAAAGCAGGTTTCCCTTCCATTTGGAGTTTGAGAATTATACCCCCTTGGAATTAGTGGAGATAGCTAACTTTATGGCCTCCAGGGAGAACCTTGAGATCTCGGAACAAGCGTCTTTGGCCATTATGAACATGATGAAAAAACGCGTTAAGGAAAAAGATTTCTCCAATGCCCGGGAGATACGCAACCTGATCGATCACGCTAAGACCAAGATGTCGTCGAGGTTACGCAACAAACGAAAAGTAACCTCCTGGGATCTCAAAACTATAACCATTTTGGACCTGGATGATCCTTATGGAGAAACATCTTTCTTGGTGGAGAATATAGAGCTAGCAAAAAAAGAGATGTATGCAGATCCCTTAAACAAGGAGCTTAGGTTTAAATTGGCTCAACGTTATGAGGATGCAGGGCTGTGGTCTGATGTGGTTGCCACATTGGAACCGGTGGCAAAGGAACTATCTCCTCCTGCTAGGGCTCTCTTGGGTACGGCTCTTTCGAAGATGGGGCAACATAAGGAAGCCCTGGAATATCTAGACGGCGAAAACCTAACTCCGCAGCATGAGTTTCATAAGGGTATTTCGGCCTTATGGGAAGGAAAGAGGAAAGAAGCTATAGGGCTCTTGAAGGATTCTTCAGAAAAGACAAGAGAATACCCAGAGTTTTATTTGGCCCTATCTTTTGCTTACTTTTTAGAAGGCCAATGGGGAGAATCTTTCAAAGCTTTTCGTGAGGGGCTTGCGCTAATTAAAAAGCGAGAGGGCATTTTGCCGCCAGAGTCTTTGAGAAGTTTGCCCTACAAGGATCTGAAAGATGAGCAGGTAAGACAAGCTTTGGAAAGGGCTGTACTCAAGGACTTTAACAATCCAGATGAAGCCTTAATTTCTTTTGCCGAAGCACTATTATTGAGTACGTCGCGCGGATCTGTGCCAGATGTAATTGAAGAAGCTTTGAGGACCGCTCTCTCCAACATGCCTGATGATCCCAGACCCCACAGGGGATTGGCCCATTACTACAAGCATAAGGGAGAAATTATGAAGGCCATAGTTTCTTTGGAGGTTGCCCTCGAATTGGAGCCAAGGAACATAGAAGACTGGAAGCTTCTTGCGGAACTTTATTTTGCTGCGGGTCAAAAAGAAAAAGCCGAGGAAGTCCTCCATGATGTGGTGTATGAACAAGTTGGTGCAGGTGCTCTAGCCTTGGATCTGGCGAAGGCGGAAGAACAAAAGGGTAACAAGGAAGAAGCAGAAAGGCTATATGAGAAAGCTTGGCGACAGGAGTTGTCCCAGGAAGAAAAAACGTTTTGTGCCGATCGTTTAGGGCAGATGAAAGCGGTCAAGGGTAATTTCTCTGAGGCCATGAGGTATCTAGAGCAAGTAGAGATATCGGAATTATCTCCTGAAGGCCAATTTTGGTATGCCAGGGCTCTTATAGAGGCCAGGATGTGGTCGAAGGCGGAGGCCGTATTGAGGGGAATTGGACCTTTGCCGGAAGAGCTTAGTTCTCCTTATCTTTATTGGAAGATAAGGACACTTGTTGCGGTTAAGGATCTATATGAAGCGAGGAGCGTAGTGGTTAACGAAGGTGCTCCTCCATGGTTGAGACTTGCCTCTTTAATGGCAAGAGTTGTATCAGGAGACAAGTCTGTTGCCCCTTCCCTCAAAAGTTTCGATTCGAGCGAATTAGGCATGGATGGTTTAGGCCTTTTGTGCGTCGGCTTGGCAGGAATAGGAGAATGGGAAGGTCTTTATAGATGTGCCCAGAAGGCCCAACAGGCTCAACATGGCCCTGTTTTGTGGGAGCTTCAAGACGGCAAATTGAAAGAAGAGCTGGAATACTTGGCGGGCATTGCCGCGGCCCATATGAAAAGATGGGAAACGGCCTTGGAACACTTCAAAAGGAGCCATACTGTACTCCTTCACCCAGTGACCTTGTATGCCATGGCTGTTTCGATGATCGCTCTTGGGCGAGTAAATGAAGCCAAGAGGTTGTCATTTCAACTTAATGCTGCCCCGACACTGAAGAAAAAGGTAGATGACTTGGTAAAGCAGAACACGGGCCTTAGAAAGCTGATAGCAGAACCTATAAGTGCTGAGGTCCTAGACGCTTTTGCTTTCATATGATGGGAATATTATTAACAATGGATAAGGAGGAGAGTTTTATGATGAGTCGTGATGAGGCACTGGCGCTATTGGAACAATATAATAAGGAGCAAAGCCATATCAAGCATGCCTTGGCTGTAGAGGCGGCCATGAGATATTTTGCGGAAAAAGAAGGTGAAGATGGGGATTTATGGGGTATAACTGGGCTGTTGCATGACATAGATTGGGAGTTGACCCAAGAAACTCCTGAGAAACACACTCATGTAGGGGCCTCTATTTTGGAGGAAAAAGGGTTCCCTCCTGAGGTGGTGAGGGCTGTTTTGTCTCATGGTTGGGGAATATGCTCCGACGTGGAGCCTCAAAGCTTAATGGAAAAATACCTTTATGCAGTGGACGAGCTGACGGGATTCATTACGGCTGTTGCCCTGGTTAGACCAGGGAAGTCTCTACAGGATTTAACGGTCAAGTCAGTTAAGAAGAAATGGAAGGACAAGGCCTTTGCCAGAGGAGTTGATAGAGAGGTAATTGCCAAGGGAGCCGAAATCCTAGGAAGGCCCCTGGAGGAGCTCATAGGTGAAGTGATAGAAGCCCTTAAGCCTATCGAGAAGGAAATAGGGTTAGGAGAAAATTAAAACTGAAACACAAAAGAGCCTGGAAAGCAAAGGGGGGTCTACGAGTGTGGCCTCCTTTATTTTTTACCTGGTAAGGAGTATCATAGGTGATGAATTTAAACTTTCCAGATTTAAACAACAAAAAGGAGAGCAAAGATGCATCTGGACGATGAAGACCAGAAAAGTTTTGCATTTGAAGAAAAAGATGGTGGCTTAAGTCACTTGGATTTAGCGAAAGAGCTTAAGAAAAAGGACCTTTTGCTTCAGTATCTTTTCGATAACGCTCCGCTGGGTATTATGCAGACCCTTCCAGGAGGGGTAATCGTCAGGGCCAATAGAATGGCTCATGAGATCTTTGGCTATAGCTACGGAGAGATGAACGGTAAGCTTGTGGATGACTTGGTACTCCCAGACGACAAAAGACTTTCTGGTGAGGAATACACAAGAAAGCTGCATTCAGAAAAGGAAGTAGTGGTTTTTGAGGATGTGCGTCGAAGGAAGGATGGAAGTCTCTTTTACGCATCCTTTATAGGGTTTCCTGTTCTGATGGACGGCGAGGTAGTTGGAGTTTTCGCTATCTATCAGGATATAACCAAGCGCAAAGAGGCCGAACAGGTCTTAAAAGAAAAAGTTGCCTATGCAGAGACTGAAATGAGAACCATGAAGAGGTATTGGGAACAAACCATAAGCCTTGTCTCGTCGGTGGTTGAGGCCAGAGACCCATATACCGCAGGGCACCAACAAAATGTTGCTGTTATTTCCAGAGAGATAGGAAGGAAATTGGGTCTGTCAGAAGAAGAGATCTATCCAATATATGTGGCAGCCATGGTGCATGATATAGGAAAAGTAGAAATACCATCGGAGATTTTGGCAAAACCTGGCAAATTGACTTCTTTGGAGAGAGAACTAGTAAAAAGGCATCCAGAGGCAGGAAAAAGGATATTATCAAAGCTTGAGACCCCATGGCCCATAGCCGAAATCGTGTATCAGCACCATGAGAGGATTAATGGAAGTGGTTACCCAAGAGGACTGAAGAAGAGCGATATACTCCTTGCAGCCCGTATAATTGCTGTTGCCGATGTGGTGGATGCCATGGAAACTCACAGGCCATATAGGCCCGCGTTGGGAAAGGATGCTGTTTTAGAAGAGCTGTACAATGGTAAGGGCGTTCTTTACGATGAGGATGTAGTAGATGCCTGGATGTGTCTGGCAGGACATTAGCTCCCTTTTAGGTGCATCTCAATCAATCAATTTGGCGTCAATCAAATTCCAAGAAATTTTTCCATTCTGAACTTTAAATTTCAAAAGCATATATCCTCCTATATGGCCATCTTCAAAGTATGCAAGGCACCAATTTGGGGCCATGAACCAAATTAGATCTTCGTTGTATATGGCCATGTTACCCCCCATGACGCCTTTCCAGGGTATTAAGTCTTTTCTTTTCATGAGGTCCTTTTTCAAATTAGTTTCTGGATCTGCAAGGCCTAACATTTCATATCTAGCCCAATCTGGTTGGTCCGGAAGTTTTAATTCTAAGTTTCCTATGATCTGTTCAAATTTTTTACACTTTTCCGTTAAGATTAGTATAGTTTCGTCTTTTTGCATTATCTTTTCGCGGTAATGGGAAAAGACTAGAAAAAAGGCGGATAAAAGAAATATCAGCCCCATAATGGTTACTAAAGGCCTTTTGTTTTTGGTCATCTGTTCCTCCTAGAGTCCTAGTAGTCTAATAATAGTCTACCACGGACAATGGAGCAGAGACACCGTTCAAGAAGAGAAACTTACCAGAGAGGGGGAGATTTTGTGAATTTTCGCGTTGGGCACGCGCAGGACTTGAGCAAAGCCACGGGTTGCACCGTTGTAATTTTCCCTGAGGGAGCTGTTGCCTCCTGTGATGTAAGGGGCGGAGCCCCTGCTACCAGAGAGACGGATCTTTTGGATCCTAGTTGTTTGGTGGACAAGATTGATGCTATTTTGCTTGCTGGTGGTAGCGCCTTTGGGTTAGCCGCAGCTGACGGAGTAATGTCATGGTGCCTTGAAAACAACATGGGTTTCGATACAGGTTTTGGTTTGGTTCCTATAGTTTTAGCTTCTTGTATTTTCGATTTCAGCGTGGGAGAAAAGTTGTCTTGGCCAGATCGGGAAATGGGGATTGAAGCCTGTAGGAACGCGCAAGATCCATTCAAACTTCCCATGGGAAATTGGGGTGCAGGAACTGGGGCTACCGTGGGAAAGTACTTAGGTCTCCATAGAGCCATGAAATCTGGTGTGGGATGGCATGTAACTAGAAAAGGAAAAATTAAGGTGTATGCTTTGGCTGTGGTTAACTCCTTCGGTGGAGTTGTTGACCCAAATGGGGCCCTTTTGGCTGGTGCGCTGAACGAAGCTGGATACTTGGTTCCATGTGACAACTTCGGGGAGGAAGATAAAAGTTCTCTACTTTGGGGGCAGAACACTACCTTGTCGGTGATTGTAACTAATGCCAAACTTTCCAAGGCGGATTGCAAGCGTGTTTCCATTATGGCTCACGATGGTATGGCAAGAGCTATATCACCTGTTCATACACCTTTCGATGGAGATGTGGTCTTTTGTGCCTCAACGGGAGGGGAGAATAGCTCCGTCCTGGACGTAGGAATTATGGCAGCAGAAGCGTTATCGGAAGCCATAAGAAACGGAGTTAAGTTTGCACAAAGCGCCTATGGTTTCAAAGGTAATAGCCTAGCGGGTGTTGATTAAGCAATATGACGGATGCCAAAGGATAATTTTTGACATATAAAAAGAGCAGGGGGGATAGCCGTGACTATAAGAGTGTTTTTGGCGGACGATCACCCTATGACTAGGGCAGGTTTAAGGGATTACATAAAAAGAGAAGAAGATTTTGAATTGGTGGGTGAGGCAGAAGATGGAGAGGAAGCTTTTAAAGGGATAAAAGAAAAGCAACCAGACATAGCGCTGCTAGATATAAGAATGCCTAAAGAAAACGGTGTGGCGCTGACTCGGCGACTGGCTGCTGAGGGACTTGAAACAAAAGTGATAATTTTGACCTCCTATGATGCAAAACAGTACGTAATTTCCTCTCTACGTGCCGGTGCCAAGGGTTTCGTGCTCAAGACGGCGAGCCCGGAAGAGTTGGCGAAGGCCATACGAACGGTAGCCTCTGGCAAGTTGTACTTGGATGCTGAGGTTTCTTCTTCGGTCCATGACGACTTTTCGCCTGAACCTTTATCGAACCGAGAAAGGGAAGTGCTTTTGAAGGCAGCAAAGGGGCTTTCCAGCAAGGAGATAGCGTCAGAGTTGTATATAAGCGAAAGGACCGTGCACGCTCACCTCGCATCCATCTATGATAAGCTTGGAGCAAAGAACAAGACGGAGGCCATGCTGCTTGCGCTGAAATATGGTGTGGTGGCCTTGGAGGAACTCATAGAATGAAAAAACACCTTTTGATTTTATTGACTGTCGCTATACTGCTTCCGTCTTTCGCAGCTCTTTTTGTGGCAGGATTGGGGATAGTTCAACATAGAAGAGCGATGGAGATGGTCGCAGAATCGTACGTTAAGGACATAGCGCAGAGTGTCGCCACTCAGATCGAATTTGACTGGGGAAGCCGATTCAGCATGGCGCGGCTTCACGCCATGGCAAAATTCCACTGGTTGGCCTTCAATGTCTCTATTCCAGGATGGTTGGCCATAATTGATTCCGAAGGTCGCATATTAGTTTCCACTGCAGGGGCTGAGATATTATCATCGCTGTGGAACAGGGAAATTCCCGTAGAGACGGCATTGGAGCTTGAGAGCCCCGAAGGAGAGCGTTTTACCCTTGCTGTCTATCCTGCGGGAACTACAGGGTGGTTCGTGGTTGCTGCAGTATCTTGGGATAAACTGATGGGGCCAATGATCAAGTTCAATAGATGGCCACTTCTTGTGGGGCTCATAGGATTGTTGGGTCTCTTATCCGTATATGCTCTATGGAAGTGGTTGGTTGCCCCGTTGAGAAATCTTTCTCATGAAGTGTCAACATTGAGATGGGGGTCGGATCTACCGGAAAAAGAGGACCCCATGGCAGTGTTTGAGGTAGACCGTCTCCGAAAGGTCATCTATCATTTGGCCCAATCAGCTATAGATAGAGCACAATTAATGAAAAGGTATGTCAGTGATATCGTTAAAGTTCAAGAAGAGGAGAAGAGCCGTTTGGCGAGAGAGATACACGATGGCCCCCTTCAGGAAGTAACAGCTTTGATGCAGCAGATAAGATTAGCAAGGATGGAGCTTGAGGGGCATGAAGAAAGCATGAAGAGGTTGTTATTGGCGGAGGAAGAGGCACAAGTAGCGGTGAGGGACTTGCGGGCCTTATGTGATGAACTATCACCACCATGGTTGGAGCTGGGGCTTAAAGAGGCTTTGGAGGAATTGGCCGAAAGGATATCTAAACACTTTAACGTTATGGTTCAAGTGGAGGTCCAAAGGGGGATCTGTCTTTCTAAGGATGTGAGCTTGGCTTTTTTTAGAGTGGTTCAGGAAGCTATACACAACTCCTACCGCCATGGTAAGGCTACAAAGGTGAACGTGAAAGTTTATGAAAGCGAGGGTTATGTTTTCTTGGATGTTTCTGACAACGGTATAGGATTTAACCCGAGCTTGGATGTGGAGGCGTTGAGGCTTAGCGGACATAGAGGATTGGCCAATATGAGTGAAAGAATGAGCCTTATTGGAGGAAGCTTTGAGGTGTTTTCGGAAGAAGGGAAAGGGACCACCGTGCTGTGCAAGGTGTCCGCTACTTGCGCTTTTGCCTGAAATGTCCACCCCATACACCTTTTACATCAGATACGAAAACTACGCCTGAGTTGCCTGTGATACTGTATAGATGCTGTATTTCATCCCTGCGGCACAGCACCTTTAAAATCAACCTTCTACCCTCTCTGCCCGAGCCACAAAGGACGGTGGTGCCGAAGCCTTCGTTTCTCAACCGCTGGACCAGTTGGGAGGCTTCCTCCGTGTCTGCAATTATTATTTCTATAAGGACAAAGGAGCTTAAAAATTTTTCTTCAAGGGTGACTCCCAGGAAGTTCCCAGCTGCGTAGCCGCCAGCGTAGGCTATTATCTGCTCTGGCTCAGATATTCCGCTTTTCAATATATATCCCAATGCAATAAGATATATGGCAGATTCGAAAAAGGCCGTTATGGAGGCTTGAACCTTCTTTCCTCTGACCAGTAGCAAGATTCTGAACGTCCCAAGGGGGACATCCAGGAGCCTGGAGCAGAAGATGAGCAAAGGTCCTACAATGTCCATTAAGATCGCCTCCTCGAGCTTGAAATTTTTAGCAGCGGTAGTGCTTGAGCTGCTTTTAGCGTACTAATTCATTTTAGTATAAAATATGACATATGAATAGGGCTTTAATAAGCGATGATATGGAAGAAAGGGAGGGAAGCCTGCTTTCGGGCGCAGAGATGAGACTTAGAATACTTGGTGCAGCACAAGAGGTTACAGGGTCCAACTATCTCTTGGAGGTTGATGGGAGGAGAGTTTTGGTGGACTGCGGTCTTTACCAAGGTGCAAACTCTGGAGATAATCACGTTCCGCTGGATTACGATCCTTCGACGATAGATGCAGTACTTTTGACCCATGCTCACTTGGATCACACTGGCAAAGTTCCCCTATTGGTCAAGCAGGGTTACAAAGGACCGGTCTATGGAACGAGACCTACTTTGGAACTTTGCGATATCCTGTGGAGGGATGCTGCACATATCCAAAAAGAGGACGCCGAATGGCAGAGTAGGAAAAACATGCGCAAGGGGCTTCCGCCTGTAGAACCTTTATACACCCTGGAGGATGTGGAACGTTCTTTAGAGCGTCTAAGGTCCGTGGGATACGATGACGTAGTGGAGATAGTCGATGGTCTGAAGGTGCGATTCAGGGATGCTGGCCATATTTTGGGCAGTGCGATTTTGGAAGTGTGGCTCAAGGAGGGTGACGATGAAGTAAAGGTGGTATTTTCAGGGGACCTTGGCCCACAGGAGACGGTCATGGAGGCCAATCCAGCGGTCGTGGAGGATGCAGATTTCGTAGTGATAGAGTCTACGTACGGGAACAGAAACCATAAAACCAACCTGGAGAGCAGAGAAGAGTTTCGACAGACCATGAAGGAGATGCTGAAAGACCACGGTAAGGTCCTGATACCTACTTTCGTCGTGGATAGGGCCCAAAGGGTTCTATACGAACTGAAGCTTATGCAACAGGAGGGAATACTCCCGGATAACGTGCCGATATATTTTGATTCCCCCATGGGAATGAAGACTACCGCGGTTTACAGTGAGCATATATCTCTCCTTTCCGCTGAGGTTCAGGAAGAAGCAAGGCAAGGACGGGATCCTTTTACGCCCAAACAACTTCATATCGTGGAGAGTGTGGACGAATCGAAGGCCATAAACAACATTAAACATGCCATAGTGCTCGCTGGCAGCGGTATGTGTAACGGAGGCAGGATAGTTCATCATCTGAAGAACAACCTTTTCAGGGAGAACGCTCACGTAGTATTCGTAGGTTATCAAGCCAAGGGAACATTGGGCAGAAGGCTAATAGATGGCAGCAAAGTAGTAAGAGTCGCAGGAGAAGAGGTCTCCGTAAAGGCAAAACTACACACTATAAATGGTTTTTCGGCCCATGCGGACAGGAGCGACCTTTTAGCTTGGGCCAAGAACTTCAAGACCGACCCTTTATTTATTGTCACTCACGGAGAGCCTGAAGCATCAGGTGCACTGGCGGCGTCACTTCAGGAAGAAGGCTTCTCTGCCGTAGTTCCTAAGTTGGGGCAAGAATTTGTTCTGTCCAAGGCAAAGGAGGTTGTTTCAGTTCAGGAGGTGCCTCCTGTCTTCGGCCAGGAGACCTTTGAAAATAGGCTAGCGATGGCTTTGGAAGAAATAGAGCAAGCTGCAGAAGCTTTAAAGTTGGAAGGAGATATAAGGGATTCGTCTGTTATTTCTCTTATAGTTTCTGCGGAGACCTTGCTTAAGACTGCCAGGGAGAAGTTAGAAAACCAAAAGGAGAGGGCGGCCAACAAGTGAGATCAAGAAAAGCAGGTCAAAGAGTGAAGAAATTGCTGTTATTCTTGTTGGTTGTGGTTTTTTTCTCTTCCTTGTCTGGAAGGTGCACGGCAGAAGAGGTGAGCTGGGAAGAGGCTTGGCGCATTATTACCGATAAAAGCCCATCTTTGAAAGCGACTCTCTATGCTGTAGAGGTTGCCAAAGCATCTTTGAAGTTAGCCGGTGCAGGTAAGAGGATCAGCGCTGATCTGGCTGTCACTGAGGCCATGCTTGAAGGAGCGTCGGATTCTTTTGTGGGTGGGATTACCCTCAGTTATTCATTGAACCTTGCGGGCAAGGAGGATCTTGAGATAATCTCAGCGAGGATAGCCTATGAGGAAGCTCTATTGGCCTATAGGATTTCCCAGCTTCAACTTTTCAGAAATGCATCCTTTGCCTATTGGAACGCGGTTGCAGCGAATGCGGCGCTGAGGGCGGCCGAGGAAGAAATAAAGAAGAGAGAGGCGTTCTTGAAGGACGCAAAGCTGCGCTACGAACAAGGTGTCGTTCCTCAACTTGATGTTTTAAGGGCTGAAAGTGCTCTTGCGGAGGCAAAAGCCAGCTATGCTTCCAAGCGAGCTATTCGGGAAAACTATTATGCTATGCTCAAGGGGCTTGCGGGTTGGACTGATATAGAACCTTTGAAAGAGGCCTTCGAAAAGGTTGAGGTCCCAATAAGAGAGCAAGCTCCTAACTATTCTGGAATCGTAGAACGTCATCCGTCCGTTGCCCTGCAGTCTCTCAAAGTCGCAAGGAACGAGATCTTGGTGAAGTTGGCAAAATCGGGCATGGCCCCTAAGGTTTCCATATCTGGCACCAGGAACTTGTTCAAGGAAGGCTCCAGCAGTGCTTCTTCCAGCGTGGAAGACAGGTGGAGCGCCCAAGCCACATTGAGCATACCATTGAGCGATGGTGGTAAAACTAAGTGGAGCGTAAGTCAGGCGAAAGCACAGCTGAATATTGCAAGGGCAGAACTCGGTAAAGAGAAAGCAGCTGTCATGGAGGAGCTCTTCTCCGCTTGGGAAGATTATAGGTCTGCCTTGGAGGATTTCGCTTCTTCGAAGAAACGATTAGAGTTAGTCGCAAGGGAGAGAGAGATTTCGATTTTAAGGTACAACGAGGGGCTTTCATCCCAGCTGGATGTTTTGGATGCACAATCTCGCTACGCTGATTCATTGGCAAATTATATAAATGCAAAAAAGAAAGTGCTGGTGTCTTATTCCAGGCTTGACGCTGCAGAAGGACGGTTGCCTTAGGAGGTTCGTTGCATGGAAAGGCGAAAGAAAGCAGTATTAATATGGGCATCAGTAATAATCTTAGTTATTGGCTACGGAACATGGAAAGTGGCTACAAAACCGAAGCAAGCTCCGCCTACTAGTGTGGCCACTATCCACGCTCAAAAGGGAATCCCCGTTACTGCAGAAAAGGCCAGGAGAGGTCCTTGGGAGCACTGGATCAGTCTTTACGGAACGGTCGAATCCTCAAAAGTTGTGCAGATTTCTGCTGATCGGCAGGAATATGTTTTAGCGGTCTTGTGCGATGTTGGTGACCTTTTGTCTCCTGGTGATGCCATGGCAATCTTGGATACCAGGGAAATCAAAGAGAAATACGAGGCTCAGAGGGCCAAGGTCAGAGAGCTTTTGGACAATTACAGGAGATTGCAGTCTTTGAAAAAAGCAGGAGGAGCTAGCGCCCAGGAGGTTGAAAGTGCTCTTTCCGCTTATCTTGACGGGGAAGCGAAGCTGAAGGAGTTGGAAATTGACCTTGATCGCTCTAAGGTGAGCTCTCCAATAGAGGGCATCGTAATGGAGAAGTTCGTGGAACCAGGTGACTTGGCTTCTCCTGGAAAGGTTTTGTTCAAGGTGGCGGACCTTGACTCCTTGGAAGTTCATTTGGTAGCTTCGCCAAAAGATGCACTAAAGCTGGCCAATGCCCACGCTGCAAGGGTTAATACCCCAAAAGGGTGGATTGATGCTTCTGTTAAAAGGGTTGATCCCGTTGCCGATGCCCAAACGGGCTTGCTGAAGGTGATACTAGAAGTGCCTTCTGAGTCTGGACTAAGGCCCGGAGAAACAGTTGAAGGTCAATTAAAGGACGAAAATGTTGCCGAAGCCATATATGTGCCTTACGAGGCGATTCAGCGGCCTGATGAAGGAAAAGCTGCCGTTTTCGTGGTATCGGGGGATGTTGCGGTTCAAAAAGAGGTGGTCTTGGGAGAATCCTTTAACGGCTATGTGCGAATAATTTCAGGACTTGATGGAGACGAAAAAGTGGTGGTAAGAGGTTCAGACAGGCTTTATCCCAACGCGAAGATATGGCTTCAAGGAGAGTAGGGCCATGGGATTGGTGGAAGTTTCTGTAAGAAGGCCCATACTAACGTCTGTAATAATTGTAATTCTTTTGTTTTTGGGTATCTATGCTTTCCTTAATGAAGGTGTGGCCTTGCTGCCCAAGGTTGATATCCCTGTTGTGCTGATAAGGACCACATATAAAGGAGCTAGTCCCCTTGAAGTGGAGAACTTGGTAGTGAAACCCATAGAGGATGCGGTGGCCACGGTCGAGGGGGTCGATGAAATAAACGGATACGCAATTGAAGGAACTGGCTTTGTGGTTGCCCGACTGACTTACGAGACGGATGTGACGCAGGCAACCCTAGATATATCTACGAGGATAAGGTCAATTATAGGCTCTCTTCCCGAAGATGCGGATGAGCCAGTAGTTGAGAAATTTGACATCAACGCTAGACCATTCATGATAATGGTCGCTGAAAGCAACCTTCCGCCATATATGACTAAAAGCATAGTGGAGGAGCAGATAGCCAAACGAATCACTCAGATCCCAGGGATGGCGAACGTTGACGTTGTTGGTGGGAGGACGAGGGAGATTCATTTGAACGTTTCTCCTAAGGAATTAGTGGCCAGGAATTTGAGTTTGCGAAAGCTTTCTTCCTATGTGGCAGGGAGCAACCTCAATTCCCCTTCCGGACGGATTTCTCAGGGGCTAAAGGAAACATCGGTCCGCGTAGTGGGTGAACCCAAATCTGTTTTGGAGTTGGGGAACATTGGTATTCCTTTGGGAGAGGACAAGGTAGTTCTCCTTAAAGATATTGCGGAGGTTGAGGACGGGTTGGCCGAAGAGCGGAGCAAGGCTCGTTACAACGGCAAGCCTGCAATTTTATTGGAGCTCGTGGCAAGACCCAACGCAAACGTGGTTGAGGTCGCCAAGCAGGTAAAAAAAGTCATAAAAGAAGTCGCCCCTGCCTTTAGGGGCAGCATTTCACTGGAAGCAATCTACGACAGCAGCGAGTTTGTTGAAAAAGCGGTAAAAAACGTGATAAGGGACATGACCATAGGAACCATCCTTACTGCCTTGGTCATATTTCTTTTCCTGCAGCAATTCGGTGCTACCTTGGCGGTGGCGGTCTCCATGCCTGCGGCAATTATAGCAACGTTTATTCCCATGTTTCTTATGGGCTTCACTTTGAACGTCATGAGCACCTTGGGATTGGCCATATCAGTGGGGGTCCTGGTGAACAATGCTATTTTGGTCTTGGAAAACATTTACCGCTACAGGGACATGGGAGAGACTCCAATAAATGCGTCTATCAAGGGTACAAGGGAGATAGAGGTAGCGGTCCTTTCCACAACTGCCACAAATCTAGGAGTTTTCATTCCTGTGGCTTTCATGGGAGGTATAGTGGGTCAATTTTTCTATCAGTTTGCGTTGACAGTGGTCTTTGCAACATTGTTCTCTCTTTGGGCCGCTTTCACGGTTACTCCTATGGCGGCAGCCAGATTAGGCGGGGTGCATAGGGTCTCCAAACCTGCCATGATTCTCACTGGATGGTGGCAAAAAGTTTACTCCACGATTGAGGATGCTCACCATTATTTGGTTCCCCGGTGCGTGCGCCATCCAGTTCGAACTTTGGTGTTCTTTGTTGTGATGCTCGGAGTAGCCCTTTACTTTTCGAGGTATATAGGGTTCCAGTTTTTCCCAAGGGTCGATGAAGGAATAATAACGGTAAGTATAGAGTTATCCAGCACCGCATCTTTGGATGCAACAGATGAGGTAGTTCAATATGTAGAAAAAACGTTGAAGGAGAAACCCTACGTCAAATCGATAAGTTCCAACGTGGGTGGAGGCTCCAGGCTAGGCGGTGCAAATACAGGACAGGTAAGAGCTTACCTCATCGAGGAGGGGCGTAGGCCATCTGCGTTTGCCATAGCTTCCATGCTGCGCAAGGAATTTGCTTCTGTACCTGATGCCAAGATATCGGTAAATGTCTCCAATGGAAGGGGTGGCGGTAACTCCAAGCCCATACAGATCACCTTGGTTGGTCCAGAGTTGGATGTACTGAACGAAAAATCTCAGGAATTAATAGGGAAATTGAGAGGAGTAGAGGGTTTAGTGGACCTAGACTCTGATTGGGAAGTAGGACGTCAGGAATTGAGGCTCTTACCGAACCACTTCAAGTTGGCGGGTTTGGGTGTCACTTTGGATGATGTGGCTTCCGAGCTAAGGGGATACATAAGCGGAGTAAAGGCAGGAGTATATAGGGAAAGGGGTTATGAGTACGACATCCTTGTGCAGTTGGGCGAACAGTGGAGAGACGCCCCCTCAAAGGTGGAGGAATTGCCTCTTTGGACTCCAAAAGGTTTCGTCCCGTTGAAGGAGTTGGTTCATGTAAAATATGAGAAAGGTCCCACAGCTATATATAGATTGGACCGACAAAGAAAAGTTACAGTGGAAGGAGAAGTGGCTGGAAGATCAGTAGGAGAAGTTTTCAGGGACATTCAGCCGATAGTCAGGAAGATTGAATTGCCCCAAGGGTATAGGTTTATATACAAAGGCGAAATCGAGGACATCCAGGAGAACTTCAAAAGGCTAATAACGGCCTTTGGTATGGCGACGTTTTTAACTTTTTTGATGATTGCCGGTATAATTGAGTCCTACCTTTTTGCTTTCGTTATAATGCTTACGGTTCCTATCTCCATAATTGGCGTTGTGCCGGCGCTGCTTTTTACTGGGACGACGCTGTCCATTTATGGACTTTTGGGCCTGATAATGCTGGTGGGTCTCGTTGTCAACAATGCGATAATAATAGTCGACTACGCTGAACTGTTGAGAAAGAGGGGATACAAGCCTGATGAAGCTGTTATAGAGGCCTGCAACGTTAGGTTGAGGCCCATAATAATGGCGGACGTGACAACGTTGATAGCCTTATTGCCTTTGGCCATGGGAATGGGAACAGGGGGTCAATATAGAGCCCCATTGGCCATAGTCTTAATAGGGGGACTGATTGCAGGTGGAACCATGGCCTTGTTCCTGATACCTCCCATTTACAACGTGGTTTGGAGGTTAAAGGCCTACGTATCGAAGGGGGGCTTATTGTGAAGAGAGGACTATTTTTCTGGGGGGCCTTTATTTTAGTGGCAGTTATTATCGCGGGAGGTTTCTTTTACCTAGGGAGAAAACCTTCCTTGCTTGACCCGCTCAATGCCATACCTGAAGTTGAAGCAGATCAATCCTGGCTTTTGCTTGAATCGCCAGGGGATCAATTGAGCCTATTGGAGTGGCCCGAGGACAAAAATGAAGTTAGTACTGTAGAGGTCTTTACCAAAGATATATTGGGATTGTCTTCGTTATCGTCCAAGGTTGCCCTTTGGGTTCAGCTTCCATATGGCGATCGGTGGTATGGAGCCTTTCAAATACCGAAAGAGGAAATTGACTCTTTGAGGGCATTAAAAACTCCAGAACGCTGGAGAAGTAGGTTTCCAAATTGTGTAGTTGGCGAGACCTCAGAAGGAGCGATTAAAATCAAGTTCTCGGAGGACTCAGAACCTGTGGTGGGTGCGGTCGAAAGGGGGACATTGCTTCTATCGAAGGATGCTCATGGCCTTTCTAAGATGTACGAAGCCATTGAAACTCCGTCGAAGCGAATGAAGGTAAAGTGGGATGTGAAGCCTTCTTTGCCAGCCCACTTGGTGGTCTTTGATGATGGAAAGTTGGCTTCAAAGTTGGGGGAAAAACTTGGCGTAGACGAAGATCTTGGAAAATCTTTACCTTTGACTTTTACCCTTGGATGGGAGTCCTCAGATGATAGAGGGAATATATTCTGGAATATCAATGGGCTTGAGGATGTTTTCGCTTCAAATGATGTTGCAGGTCTTATTGAGCCCATAAGTTGGGAAGGAGAATTTTTCGTCCCAGATCCATTGGTTGCTGCTTTTGCCTTCAATGCAAAGGGGCTTGTGGCGGACACAATGAGGGAAGGGTTTGAGGAGGCTGCTTCCAAGGCTTACAGCGAAAGGAAAGAGCTATTGGAGCTATTAGATGGGGTTATTATCTCAATGGTCGGAGGAAAATCAAGAGTGGCCTTGTTGTCCTTGCCTGGGATACTCGTTCAATTGCCAGAAAGGGGCGACAAAGGCGTTGAGACAGTCAACGAATTATGGGATTCTTTCTGGCTTGATCCAAGACCTATCGAGGGTTTTGCTGCGGGGGGAGCTGTTGCTTTCCCCTTTACCCTCATAGGGGCGGCTGATGAGAGATTAGTGCTTTTAGGAGCTATAGATTTAAACACCTTGATAAAAAATAAGAGTGTCACAGAGATAATTGGTTATGACAAACCCTCCTTGGGTTGGCTTTACGTTGATTTCCCCAAGGCAGCGGAGGCGTTGGAGGATTTACAGAAAATAGGCAGTCTTTCAACCAAGGTCGGAGTTACTAATGCCCCAGACTTGGAGAAGATTGAACAGACTATAAGCAGACTCAAACAACTGGGCAGGCTTAAAATGGTTTTTTATGACTTAAAAAGTGGCGAGGCTCGTTGGGAACCCAGCAATTGAGTTTAGAGAATATGAATTGAAAGCAAGTGCTTAAACAAAAGGGGGATTTAGTGGATGGTACAAAATGCCTTGGCGGTACTTCTGGAGCGCAATTGCATAGAATGGTGCAGCAACCCTGAGGAGCTTGGTTCTTTGTTCTCCACAGAGATGGTTACTGGATACATTGGGTTCGATCCGACAGCAGATAGTCTTCACGTGGGGCATTTGATACCCATAATGGGGCTTGCCTGGATGCAGCGATTGGGTCACAGGCCGATAGCAATAGCTGGAGGCGGGACCGGATTGATAGGCGACCCTTCAGGAAAGAGCAAAGAACGAAACCTGCTCACATTGGAACAAGTGGAACAGAACATGGTGAGTGTTAAAAAACAGCTTGAGCAATTCCTTGATTTCGATTGTGGTCCTAACTCGGCGCTTATAATAAACAACTATGATTGGCTTGGTAAGTTGGGTTTGATTGAGTTCCTCAGAGATACGGGCAAGTATTTTACCGTCAATTACATGATAGGTAGGGAGTACGTTAAAAGCCGCCTGGAGGATCCAGAAAAATCCATTTCCTTCACGGAATTTTCTTACATGCTTCTTCAGGCTTATGATTTTTATCATCTATATAAGGAATATGGGTGCAAACTTCAGATGGGTGGTAATGATCAGCAGGGGAACATTATAGCGGGCATTGATCTTATACGAAAGAAGGCTGGAGGCCAGGCCTACGGCATAACATATCCTTTGTTGCTGACAGCTTCGGGTCAGAAGTTTGGCAAGACAGAGGACGGCGCTGTGTGGTTGTCGCCGCAAAAGACATCTCCATATAAATTTTACCAGTTTTGGATAAACACCGATGACAGGGATGTAGAAAAGCTTTTGAAGTTGTTTACCTTTTTGCCTCTCGAAGAAATCAGAGAGTTGATGGAGGAGCACGAAAAAAGTCCTGAGAAAAGGTCCGCGCAGAGACGCTTGGCATGGGAAGTAACCAAGGTGGTACATGGAGAAAATGCTGCAGCTTCGGTGAGAAGAGCCAGCGAAATACTTTTCGGTGGCGCTTTTGAGCTTTCCGAATTGGATGAAAATATGCTTTCGGTTCTAAGGCGCGAGGTGCCCTCGGGTCATTTCTCCATGGAGGATTCCCAAAACATAGTAGATGTGCTGGTTGCCAGTGGAGCATGCAAGAGCAAGGGGGAGGCCAAAAGGCTCATAAAGGGAGGCGGTTTGGCGGTCAATGGAAGGAAGGTATCATCGGAAGACGAGCTTATTCAAAGAGAGGACCTTTTGTTAGGAAAGTACGTATTTTTGCGCTTGGGTAAAAAGAGATATCACATAGCGGAGAACCAGTAAATTAAAAGAGGTGCAAAATAGTAGTGTCCTATATATCGTCCTTCCTTAAAGCTGTTACTTTGTATGTGGGTAAAGGTGGTACAAGAGCAACCCTACTTGATTACCTCTTGTCTGGGATGCTTAAGACAACGAAACCCAGGGGGAAAGTGGCTATGGATAACCTTTCCATAGCCTTTCCCCAAAGTACTGAAGAGTGGCGTAAAGACATGCTGAGCAAAGTCTACAGCCACTTTGCCTCCACCCTCGTGGAATACATAGTGGCGTTGAATGAGCCCGATCGTTTAACAGGATGGTTCAAGACGGTAGAAGGGAAAAAATACTTGGATGAGGCGTTGACCAGCGGTAGAGGAGCGGTGTTACTTTTTGGGCATTTGGGTAACTGGGAACTATTGGGAGGTTGGCTTGCACTGTCTGGCTACCCTGTCTATGCAATGGTTAGAAAGCATGATGACCAAGAGTTGGAAGATCTTATAGACGGTTACAGGCAGCGGATGAATCTCAAGATAATAGATAAGGACAACATTAGGGAGCCCATAAGGCAGTTAAAAAAAGGCAATTTTGTTGCCATAGCTGGGGATCAACATTGGGGTAGGGCGGGGCTGGAAGTTCCCTTTCTTGGAAAGACATGTAGCACTCCATCTGGACCTGCAGTATATGCTATCTTGACGGGAGCCCCAATTATACCCATAGCTGCCTTCAGGCGAGGAAAGTTCGATTATGTTTTTGAGGCCTATCCCCCAATAGAACCTCAAAGAAAGGGCGATAGTAAACAGGAAACATACAGGTTAACGACGCTCGCCAACCAGGCTATTGAGAAGATGATCAGAAAGGCACCGGAACAATGGTTATGGATGCACCGGCGTTGGCGCTAGGACTTAGGCCTTGGGTCCCTTTCAGAAATAAGAAATCCTCCTATAGAGTAGTGGGTTTTGGGCATTTCATCTAGGATGATTCGTACTTGCTGCGGTTGAACTTCCAAAGATTCACATATTGCTTCCGTTACCTTTGAAACTAGTTTCTTTTTTTGTTCGTAGCTTCGGCCTTCCAAAAAATGGATTTGTACAACTGGCATACTTTATCACCTCTTGTCCTTTATTTACCTATGCAGAAACTGCTGAATATGGCATCAAGAAGGGCTTCATCTGCTTCCACGCCCAATATCCTTTCCAGACATTTCCTGGCTTCAGCAAGACACGCAGCTGCCGCGTCCTCCCCTAAGTTGGTACTCAATGCTTCTAAAGCTGTATCAATGTTTGTGAGGACTCCTTTTAGCTCTTCTATCTGTCTTGTTGTGGCATTGAGTCCCTCGTTTACGTCTCCGCCTTGGAGAAATAGATCAACGATACTGTCCTTTAGTTCCTCGATTCCAGTACGGTTGTTTGCGGAGATTATGTGCACCTTGCTTTCAGGTAGTATCTTGGATATGTCCTTCTCTGTCACTACCAGAGGCAGGTCCGCCTTGTTTATGACCACTATATGTCGTTTGTTTTTCAGGGCGTAAGCGACTTTGAGATCTTCTTGTTGAAGCCTTTCATTGCCATCTATCACCCATAAAAGAATGTCGGATTCGTGAAGGGCTTTTTGTGCTTTTTCGACACCTATGGCTTCCACTTCATCGGAGGGTTCCCTTATTCCTGCGGTGTCAACTAACCTTAATGGAACCCCCTTGTGGGTCAAAACTTCCTCTATTATGTCTCTTGTGGTTCCTGGTATAGCAGTGACTATGGCCCTTGATTCGTTCAAGAAAGCGTTAAGCAGAGAGGATTTGCCAACGTTGGGGCGCCCCACCAGGGCTACCCTTATGCCCTCCCGAAGAAGATTTCCCTTTCTTGCACTATCCAAAATTGATGCGGTCTCATTTCGCAGTTCGGTAAGCTTAAGGATGCCGTCTTTTGCGGAAAGAGGGGGAATGTCTTCCTCGGGAAAATCAAGGTTGGCCTCAAGAAGTACGCAAAACTCCATTATCTCGTCGTAAAGATGCTTTATCTTCTCCGAGAAACTTCCAACGAGGTTTCTTGTAGCTGATTTCAGGGCTTCTTCGCTCCGAGCTCGAATTATGCCTATCACTGATTCTGCTTGGGATAGATCTATACGACCATTGACAAACGCCCTTCGGGTGAACTCTCCCGGCTCTGCCAGCCTTGCCCCCTTTTTCAGTAGTTCTTCCAGACACAGTCTTGCGACCAGGGTTCCGCCGTGGCAGTGGATCTCTGCGACTTCTTCCCCCGTGTAGCTGTAGGGGGCCTGGAACCACACAGCCAAAACTTCGTCTATGGCTTCGCCCTCTTGATTTATGATATATCCGTGGCACATGAAACGGGGTGGATAACTTTTCAGCGGTCTTTTGCCTCTGAAAATGGAGTCCACGAGGTCCCTTGAGCCTCTGCCTGATAACTTAACTATGGATATTGCAGCTTCTCCCCATGCGGTCGCTATGGCCGCAATTATATCTTGTCCCATATGGTTACCCCTTTTACCCAGCTATATTGCAGCTGGGGACACCGAGTTTGCGGCATCCCCAGCTGCAGGCAGTATTATATATCAACTTTACTCTTATTTGTTTACAAAAGCTCTCTCAGTGCTTCTCCCAATCTGGATATTCCCTCTTCGGTTTGCTCTTTTGATGCAAAGGTGAAACACATCCTGAAGTTGTGTTCGCCTCCTCCATTGGGGAAGAAGGGTTCGCCCAACACGAAGGCAACTTTCTTTTCTACCGCCTTCTCAAATAAGTCTTTGGCCTTCACTTTGGGAGTTTCAAGCCAGTAGAAAAAGCCTCCTCTAGGGGTCAACCACTTGACTTCTCCTTGAGGTAGGTATTTACGGAAAGCTTCCTCCATGGCATCTCGTTTCTTCCTGTAGTGATCTATTATTTTGGGCAAGAAGCTGTCGAGGTGCCCCAGTCGGCAGTATTCATATACCATGGCTTGGGCTACTACGCTGGTACAAACGTCGACCCCCTGTTTGAAGACGGTCATCTTTCTTATTACTTCCTTGTTTCCTGCGCACCAGGCCACGCGGGTTCCGGGGGCCAGAATCTTTGAGAAACTGCAGGCGAAAACCACTCTCCCCGAGGTGTCCATTGAGAATATGGATGGTATCTCCTCTCCGTCGAAGCGCACATATCCGTAAGGGTCATCTTCTAGGATAAGAAGATTATATTTCTCAGCGATTTCTATTAGTTTTTTCCTTCTTTCGAGGGAAAGGTCGCATCCCAGAGGATTGTGGAAGTTTACTATGGTGTAAATGAATTTGACTTTTTTGCCTTCTTTTCGGGCTTTTTCCACCATCTCGGGTATCATGTCCACTTTCATTCCGTTCTCGTCACATGGAACGGTGAGGAATGAGGCCCCGTGGTTTCTCATAGTTAATGTGGCTCCCAGGAAAGTGGGTTCTTCGCATATGACCCAATCTCCTTTGTCGATCAAGACCCAGGACAATAGGTCTACAATTTGAGTGGAACCTGTTGTTATTAGGATTTCATCGGTTGCGAGTTTACGTCCCATTTTAGGTGCGGTCCACTCCGCGAGGAACTCCTTTAGGGGCAGATAGCCCTCAGTGGTTCCGTATTGCAGTACATCCTTGCCTTCACGGTCTAGTATGCCTGCTGCTTCCTTGAACTGCTCCACAGGGAATATCTCTGGGTCTGGCATTCCTCCTGCGAAGGATATCATACCAGGCCTCCTTATCAGGTGGAGCATTTCTCTGATAGGCGAAGGCTTCAAATTAAACGTGGCTTGGCTGTACAAGCTTTCCAAAAAATTACTCAATTCCCATCCCCTCCATATGTAAAGATTCTCTGCTTTCCTCTGCTATTTAGATCATTTTAGCTAGCTCCCTTTCCCCCAGATATGGAAATAGTGGTATTTCTAATGTGTTCAAGGCGTCTTTCCGTTGGGGGGTGAGAGTTGAAACCGTTTGGGGTGGTGGAGTAGCCCGCCTCCTTCATCCGAAGGAGAGCATTGTAGAGCCCCCAAGGGTTGTAGCCCGCTTTATGTGCCAGCTGTACGCCAAAGTCGTCGGCTTCGACCTCCATTTCCCTGCTGAATCCCGATTCGGCCAAGGCTAGCCCCAACCTCAGGATGGTGGAAGCTGTTTTGTCGTCTTTCCCAAAGGCACGATATAACAAGTACCAAATTAGGTTTCTGGAGACGGTCTCTCTGTAGTGGCCCAGTTTTATGTGTCCTATTTCATGGGCGAAGATTCCTGCTATTTCATCATCCTGATCCATTATGTTGAGAAGCCCTTTGGTCACATGTATTGAGTAATCAGACCCCCTGAAGGAGACCCAGGCGTTGGGTTCTTCTTTGTCCTCTACGACTAGAGTTTTGTTTCCTCCGAGCCCAGACACTGTACTGAGCCTGTCCCATACCTTTTGGGCCTGTTTCGGGCTTACTGCCCCCAAGGCAGGGGACCACAAAAATACAAAGGTAATTAATATGCAAAGGAAAGGACCCACTATATGTTTTCGCAATAAATTACCTCCAAATGGCTTTCTTATAAACTAAATTATACATTATTTGCCTCGTAGTCTTTACATGGCAAATTTTTTGTGTTATAAAACCTCCATTCAAAACATATTTTACAAGAACAGAGAGATGACGCAATGACTAAAAGTAAGAAAAGGTTACTTGGTATAGGTTGTTCGGGAGCTATGGGTTCTTAGTTACGTCCATATAATTGTGTAAAATTAAGAGCCAAGGCAAGGTCTCTGGTT